>CABSGW010000039.1 GCA_902477365.1 uncultured Prevotellaceae bacterium | reverse complement strand
ACGGTATCGTCTTTGTCTATATACAGATAGGTATTCCCACCCGTTGTGAAAGGAATGGCAAAAAACAGGTAGTAAATGAAAGAAAATACCCCTAATAAAAAAACAGGCACTCCGACAAGAATAGCCTTCAAATAGTTAGACCGATTCATTTATGATTACACTTTATTTCTGCAAATATACAGCATTACCCCGCATAAATAACAAGCAATCTGTACGAAAAAGACATTTTTCGTCTGTTGACTGTGTTTTGTTGTTCAAAAAAAATATTCTAACTTTGCACCGCAATCGCCGAAATAGCTCAGTTGGTAGAGCAATTCATTCGTAATGAATAGGTCGCCGGTTCGAGTCCGGCTTTCGGCTCAAAAAAGGCTTTTTCAACATTTCTGTTTGAAAAAGTCTTTTTTGAGTACTCATCTGAATTGGCTGGTAGTGTGTACGTCCCACACGCATCAATTCTGTACACGCATTCATGGTTGACAACTGCCATAACAACCCATGTTGAACATTCACCGATATGGTCAGCTGTAAATCGTATCCTAACAATCGTGCGTAATCTCGAATAAATTCCTATTTTTGTAGTAATCCCCAAAAATCAAATGCCTGTTTGCAACCAAACACCATTCACTCAAGAATAGAAAACGCGATACCGATGAAAAAGCATATACTCTTCTGTCTGTTTCTGATAATACCATTCGCACTTCAAGGCAATATCTATTTTAAACACTTGGACAAGACAAACGGGCTTCCCCAAATATCTGTCATGTCGATTTGCCAAGACGAGTTGGGAAGAATGTGGTTTGGTACATTAGAAGGATTGAGCTGCTATGACGGAAACTCAATGACCACCTATAAGCCCTCGCCCGACATCACTCGAAATTTCTTGGGCAATGAATACTATAATCTGACAAGTGACAAACAAGGCAATCTTTTCTTCATTTCAGACAACTCCCTAATCCGTTACGACCTCCACAAGGAACGTTTTTTTCTTTTAAAACAACACGCGAGTTGCTTACGCGTAGATGGGCAGGACGTTTGGACGACCACGCGTGACTCTGTTTTTAAATGGGACAGGAAAAAAGAACAATTCACCTTTGCCTATCAACTGAAGCCTGCGAAAAACATAACATGCCTATATCCTGACGAAAACGGACATGTATGGATTGGTACATCAGACGGATTATACCAAATAAGCAATCTCGAGAATCAGACACCTGTTTGCGTCCTTCCCAACGTCCAGGTGCACTCACTCTACAAAGACACAAAAGGAAGAGTGTGGGTCGCAGCCTATCGCCAAGGCATGTACCAAATAGAAAGTAAAGACGGCAACCAACCATTCAGCATCAAAAAGGAATTTACCCTATCCGACAATGACATACGCTGCTTTGTTGAAGACAATGAAGGTTCTATTTGGGTAGGTACGTTCAAGGGATTGAATAAAATTGACACCCTAGGTAATGTATCTTATTTCCAAAAAGATACACAACCAGGCAGTTTGAGGCATTCTTCTATCTTCTCACTTTATAAAGATGTACAAGGAACCATTTGGGTAGGAACATATTATGGAGGAGTACACTACTTCAATCCTCAGATGGACTTCTTCAAACATTACTCCGAAGATGCCAACCGTTCCGATTGCCTGAGTTTTTTCTTCATCGGCAATATGGTCGAGGACAAACGAGGGGATATATGGATTTGTACAGAAGGAGGCGGCTTGAACCGACTAGATCGAAAAACAAGACTCTTTACCCATTATTTTACAGACAATAAACCGCAAGGAACATCATCCTTCAACAACCTAAAATGTATCACATACGACCAACAACGCGACTTCCTTTATGTAGGGACACACAAACAAGGCCTTGTTTGTTTTGACCTTACCACGAAAAAAATAAAGTACCATACCGATGAAGCCGGTACATCCCTTTCAGGTATGACCTTACGAGGAGACAGCCTTTATATCCTATCCAACAAGGGTATGTTGGTGAAAAACCTTCAAACAGAAGCTATCAGCTATTTATACCCCTCTCTGAAAGAGAGCCATAAAAACGGTTCATCTTTCCTCATTGATTCCCAGCACTATATTTGGATTGCCCAGCGTGACCAATTAACAAGAATCAACATGAAGCACCCTGTTGAAAAAGAGATCTATAAATATGGCGAAAAAGGATTGGGAAAATTCCAGGTATCAAAAATAACAGAAAACACGGATGGTACTATCTATCTGGGTACTCTTGGAGATGGGGTATTTGAGTTTGACTTCAAAAAGAAACACTTCATACCATGCACGACCTTTGATGTACGCTACTGCTACAACCTGACTGCAACTTCTGACGGTTACCTGGCCGTATCCAACGAAAAAGGACTGCTCGTCTGCCATCCCAGAACCAAAGAAATGAAAATGCTTGATGCAGAAAACCAATTACATTTATCGGCCATAAACGACGGATGCGGCTTGTTGATTTGCCGTAACGGCGAAACATTTGTCGGAGGAACTTCAGGTATGACTTCTTTTATGAAGTCGTCTTTGTCTATTCCCTCTCCACCGTACAACTTATACTTCTCATCATTAACCATCAACGACAAGCCTGTTTCGTGCGAGGCATCTACGCATATATTAAACACTGCACTCCCCTTTGCCCGTCAGATAAACCTGAAACACAACGAAAACAATCTATTGATAACTGTTGCTTCCAACAGCTATATAGACAACACCGACAGAAAAATTTACGAATATCGGATGGAAGGGCTCAATAAAGAATGGAGTACCACCCATAATAACACAATTGTATATACCAACTTAATCCCAGGTAAATACAAACTCGTTGTACGCGAAAAACGGCAAAGCTCCCTAGACAATGTACATGCCATTGAACTATCCGTCATCATCCATTCTCCCTGGTGGTCCACCTGGATAGCATATCTTATTTATATAGGTATCATCGCAACCATTACGTATTTCTTTTTGAGAAGCTGGCGAACCAGAATACAACTACGTGCTTCACTGGCACAAGAAAAACTTGAGAAAGAGAAAAACGAAGAACTTACACAAGCGAAACTCCAGTTCTTTGCCAATATCTCACATGAATTCCGTACCCCTTTGACATTGATCATCTCACAAATCGAGGCTCTGTTACAATCAGACAACCATTCGCCCCACATACGAACACGGCTGCAAAAGGTGTACAAGAACACATTCCAATTCCGAGAACTGATATCCGAGCTACTCGATTTTAGAAAAATGGAAAAAGGAAAACTGCATCTGCGTGTTTGTCAATTGGATATGATTCCCTACTTAAAACAAATCTATCAAACCTTTACGGACCAAGCACAGCTGCAAAACATACACTTTGAGTTTCATGCAGAAGCTAAAAACCTGACGTGTTGGGGAGACGGACGGCAACTGAAAAAAGTATTCTTCAACCTACTCTCGAACGCCTTCAAGCATACTCCGGAAAAAGGAACGGTAGAATTGTTTGTCTGTGACAAAGAAGAAGAAATCGAGATAAAAGTAATTGATTCAGGCGAGGGCATCTCTCAGGCTGACCTACCTTATATATTCAACCACTTTTATCAGGCAGACACAACGGCCAGTTCGCCTGGTAGCGGCATCGGGTTAGCTTTGTCAAAAGAATTGGTGGAACTGCACCACGGTAAAATAACCGTACAAAGCGCCGTGGAATACGGTACGATCTTCACTGTAATTCTGCCTAAGGAAAACCTCTTTCAAAAGGATGCCTACACCACATTCGTCCAACCGGATTCATCCAGCCCTGCTGTCATTCCACTTTCTGCCACCGACGAAGCGGGAAGCAAGTTCACCGAAATAGACTCGGAAAGACAAGAAAGTCCCATAAACAAAGAATGTATATTGGTTGTTGAAGATAACGAGGAATTATTGCAAATTCTGACGTCACTACTAGCTCCATTATATAAAATTATCATTGCCATGAACGGTAAAGAAGGATTGCAAAAGGCTATGGAAGAACATCCCGACCTGATTCTAAGTGATATCATGATGCCCCAAATGTCTGGTATTGAAATGTGTTCCAAAATAAAGAGTAACTTTGATTTATGCCACATTCCGGTTGTACTGCTGACGGCATTGACTTCTGAAAACAAGAAGATGGAAGGTTTACGGTGCGGAGCGGACGATTATATTGAAAAACCCTTTAACAACCAAATGCTACTGGGTCACCTTGCAAATATTCTGCATAATCGTAAATTGCTGAAACAAAAGTTCGGACAAGAACTGTCCGGAACTATTCCTATAGAAACCGGAAATCCCGTATTGGCTTTAAACACTATTGACGCCAAATTCCTTTCAAAGCTAAAAGATATTGTTCAAAAGCATTTGTCCGAACCAGACTTTGATGTCAATACATTAGCAAAAGAGTTAGCCGTAAGCCGCAGCTCGCTCTACAGTAAGCTGAAAGCATTGAGCAACATGACTCCCAATGAATTCATCTCAAACACCCGGTTGCAACAGGCTGCCTATTTACTGAAAAACAATCCTGAACTACAAATAACGGATATTGCTTACCAAACTGGTTTCAGCTCATTACGTTACTTCAGACACTGCTTTAAGGCTCGCTTCAACCAAACTCCTCAGGAGTTTCGGGGTAATTGATGATTTTCGCCGAAGAAACATGTAACATATTCCTTGATAAAGGCCTACCCGTTTCCCTTACAATAAACCGTAATAGGAAAACGTATCACAACATGTTCATAAGCCGCCGATAAATTTGTCCTTTTTACATACAAAAAGGAGAACAGTATATTTATCTGTTCCCCTTTCTTTAGCTCAAATATAGCACGTACAAAACCTATGCCCACGAAGCATTCATCACCACTTCTCCTAAGGTTGGATGAGCATGGATAATTTGTTGTAAATCATCCAACGTACCGTCCTTACACATCAATACCGTCACCTCCTGTACAAGATCGGCAGCATGCGGCCCAAAAAGATGACAACCAATCAATCTTCGCTGATCATCGGCAATCAATTTTACCATTCCTTCAAACTCATTCATTGCCAGTGCTTTCCCATTTGAACGGAAAAATCCCTTATGAACGGTATAAGTGATATGTTGTTCCTTACATTGCGTTTCAGTTAGTCCAACCGTAGCAGCCTCTGGCTGCGTGAATACCGCTGCGGGAATCACATTCATCCGGATTTGATCTTTTTTACCCAACAGATGATTGAGTGCACGCATACCCTGGAAGGTAGCAGCATGTGCCAACTGGCATTTACCATTTACATCACCAATGGCGTAAACACCTGCTATATTGGTCTCAAAATATTCGTTAGTTACAATACCACGTTTATCATATACAATGCCGACATCGTCCAAATTCAACGACAAGACATTTGCCCTCCGGCCCACAGCCATAAGTACCAAATCGGTCTCCACCTCGCCTGTTCCGCCTTTCTGCTCGTAGCTTACGGCATAGGATTGTCCATCGGCAAGCTGACTGATACGTTGCACGGCGGCTTGCGTAATAAACGTGATACCTTTACCCTTAAGAGCCAATCGAAGTCTTTTAGCAATATCACCGTCAAAATTCGGGAGAATCTCTTTGCAAAATTCTACTACCGTAACCTCACTGCCAAAGGCATTAAAAATAGAAGCAAACTCCAATCCGATGACTCCTCCTCCTATTACGCATAAACGCTTTGGAACAACAGTTATGTCGAGCATCTCTTTCGAGGTATATACCCCTGGCAAGTGTGCTCCTTCTATCGGAAGGTAATTCGACTCAGAACCAGTTGCGATGAAAATGTGTGGTGCTGTATAGGTATCTTCCACCCTATCACCATTCCCATCCAATGCATCCGCAACATACACTGTATGTGCATCGCGAAATTGTGCATGCCCAGCAACACGAATAATATTGGGATGCTTAAGCAAACCGTCTATCCCCGCTTGTAAAGAAGCTACAACCTGGTTTTTACGCTCAACAGCTTTTTCGATGTTAAAGGAATAAGCTGTATGCTCCACACCATATACGTCAGCCTCTTTCAAATCATTCAACAATGCGGCATTCCTGCAAAAACATTTAGTTGGAATACAACCCTCATTCAAGCAAGTGCCACCCACCTTACGCGCTTCGATAAGGACGGTCAGAAGGCCTGACTCTGCGGCTTTCACCGCAGTCTCATAACCTCCCGGCCCTGCTCCGATCACGATTAAATCAACTTGTCTCATGATTCAGTCATGTATGCTTTATAGGTAAGTTTCGGCTCTTTCACAGCTTTAACATCATCCAACCGTCGAACCGGCGTATTATGTGGTGCAGTCTTCACCATTTCGGGGTTAGCGATAGCTTCTTCTGCCACTTGTTTCATAACGTGAATGAATGCATCCAACGTGTCTTTACTCTCTGTTTCGGTAGGTTCAATCATCATTGCCTCATGGAACAACAATGGGAAATAGATGGTCGGTGCATGGAAGCCATAATCAAGCAAACGTTTTGCTACATCCAACGTCGTGATTCCGGTTGATTTGTCCTTTAAGCCGTCAAACACGAACTCATGCTTACATACCCCTTCGATAGGAAGTTCGTAATGCGTCTTGAGCGACTCTTTCACATAATTGGCATTAAGTACAGACAGTGGGCCTGCTTGCTTTATGTTTTCCTTACCCATAGTCAACAAATAGGCATATGCACGAAGAATAACAGCATAATTACCAAAGAAACCAGAAATACATCCCAGCGCATCCTCATTAAATACAACATCAAATGTACCGTCTGTTTTTCTGATAACATGCGGGTTAGGCAAATAATCCTCCAATCCTGCCCTTACGCCAACCGGTCCTGCTCCAGGTCCGCCACCACCATGGGGTGTTGAGAATGTCTTGTGCAGGTTAATATGCATAATATCAAATCCCATATCACCCGGACGGCATACTCCCAACATCGGATTTAAATTGGCTCCGTCATAGTACATCAATCCACCGCACTCGTGAATCAGTTTGGCTATCTCTGGAATCTCTGTTTCGAAAATGCCCAACGTATTGGGATTGGTCATCATCATTCCCGCAACTTCGTCGCTCAACAATGGCTTCAAGTCTTCTACGTCAACAGTACCTTGAGGAGTACTTTTCACTTCGATGACTTCCAGACCACAGACTGCAGCCGAAGCCGGATTGGTACCATGTGACGAATCAGGTATAATGATCTTAGTACGCTTGGTATCTCCACGTTTCATATGGTAGGTACGCATCACCATAAGTCCGATCAATTCACCATGTGCACCGGCAAATGGATTGAGAGTGAACTCACTTAATCCGGAAATTTCGGATAAGATCTGCTGTACATTATAATATACCTCCAACGCCCCCTGCACCGTGTTGATGGGTTGCAAAGGGTGCAAACTCGTAAAAGCAGGCTGTCCACACATTTCCTCATTGATCTTGGGGTTATACTTCATCGTACAACTACCCAAAGGATAAAAGCCCGTGTCTACACCGAAGTTGTTATTACTCATATTCGTATAATGCCGAACAACCGTCAACTCGTCCACTTCGGGCAAAATGGTTTCTTTCTGCCGGCACAATTGTTGTGGCAAGTCAGTCATCGAATAACGTTCTCCCAATTCATTGTGTGGCAACGAATAGCCCACCCGGCCTTTTTTTGAAAGTTCAAAAATCAACTTTCCGTAATAGGTATTGTTCATAGTCTATGCCTCCTTAACTAATGTGACAAGTTGATCGATTTCGGCTTTGCTACGTTTTTCTGTCACGGCAAACAAAACACAATCTTCCATATTCGGTTTTCCTTCTACACGTACACCTCCCAAGATGCCATTATCCAATAGCTTTTTCTGTATAGCCTCCAGATCACCAGTACACCGCAAACAGAATTCATAGATAAACGGTTCATTGAAAACAGGCTCAAACTTACCAGTCTTTATCAGTTCCTTATACAGATAATGTGCGCCACTATAAGAGAGTTCATTCACTTCACGCATTCCCTGTTTTCCCATCAACGAAAGATATACACTTACAAAAAGCGTCATCAATCCTTGATTGGAACATATATTAGAGGTTGCTTTTTCTCGGCGGATATGCTGCTCCCGAGCCTGCATGGTCAGTACAAATGCGCGCTTTCCATCACTATCCGTAGTTCCTCCTACAATACGTCCCGGCATTTTACGAATCAGTGCATTGGTTGTACAAAGGAATCCTACATAAGGTCCTCCGTAACACATAGGGATACCTAATGACTGTCCATCGCCAACAGCAATGTCTGCTCCCCACTCACCTGGCGATTTCAATACGGCCAAACTACTTGCATTACAATACATTATAAATAAGGCTTTCTTACTGTGGCACATATCGGCTACACCCGTCATGTCTTCAATAATACCATAATAGTTCGGTTGCGCCATAATGACACCTGCCACATCCCCCACAGCCAGTTTCTCAGCTAAATCCGCTTTATCCGTAATTCCATCTTTTTCAGCAATTGTCTCAACAACCACATTTTGGTATAAAGCATACGTATCAACTACACGCCGCACATTCGGATGTATCGTAGCTGAAATCAAAATCTTATTTTTCTTTTTAGCAGAGGCTACAGCCATCATCATAGCTTCTGCCGTTGCCGTACAGCCGTCATACATACTGGCATTTGATATCTCCATACCGGTCAAATCGGCCATCAAACTTTGATATTCAAATATATACTGCAACGTACCTTGAGATACTTCTGCTTGATAAGGAGTATAAGATGTTAAAAATTCAGCCCTACTGACAATATAATTAATCACAGAAGGAGTGTAATGGTCATACGAACCAGCCCCAGCAAAGCACACCAACGGCTGGTTTTTCCGACCCAATGCCTGAAAGAAGTTGCGCACTTCTATTTCAGACATAAACGAAGGAATATTTAAATCCTTCTTCAGTTTCAAGGAATCGGGAATCTCTTTATAGAGGTCATCCATAGACTGGAGATCCGAAACCTTCAACATTTCCTGTATATCCGCCTGGGTATGCGGAAAATATTTATAAGCCATAAAAATCAATTGTTAGTGGCAGGTTGCTTCGTATGCCTGTGCATCCATCAATGCATCTGTTTCGGATGGATCAGACAATTTCACTTTAATAATCCAGTTGCTAAATGCATCTTGATTCACCAACTCCGGATTATCTTCCAAAGCCTCATTAATCTCAACAATCGTGCCGCTTACAGGAGATAATAAATCACTGGCAGCCTTTACGCTTTCAACAGCTCCAAACTCCTCACCGGCAGTCACTTCATCATCAACTTCGGGCATATCAACATACACCACCTCGCCCAATTGTCCTTGAGCATAGTCTGTAATTCCAACATAACCATATTCACCTTCAATTCTTACATACTCGTGTGATGCTGCGTAAAACAGTCCTTCTATTACTTTTGCCATAATTGTTTAATTTTTTAGGTAGTATTTTTGTTAGGTTTATTTCTTATAATTCTTATCGTAAAAACGTTTCTTGGTTACCACACCATCATGCAATTTCTTATGGATACGTACTTGTACTGGTGTACCCAACTTGGCGTAATCAACCTCTATCAGTGCCATACATACACTTTTACCTGTAGAAATTGAGTTATATCCAGTAGTAACACTTCCAATAACTTTTCCGTCCACCTCAACATCATAACCATGACGAGGAATAGCTCTACTAGCCAACTCTATGCCAACGATTTTGCGTGTTACACCTTCCGTTTTCTGTTTCACCATTACATCCTTGCCGATAAACTCAGGTTTATCTATCTTGACAAACATGCCCAGACCTGCTTCTATTGGTGTGATGTTTTCACTCAACTCGTCACCGTAAAGCGGTAATCCAACTTCAAAGCGGAGCGTATCGCGACATCCCAAACCACATGGTTTCACTTTGCCGCTGCCAACCAGACGATCCCACACATTTTGCGTAAATTCATAACTTCCATACAACTCAAAGCCATCTTCACCAGTATATCCTGTACGGCTGATCAAGATTGTTTCGCCCTCAACTTCAACTTCTTTGAACGTATAGAAAGCTATATCCTGACAAGGTATAGACAGTATTTCCTCAATCAAAGCCTCTGCCTGAGGGCCTTGTACGGCCACTTCTCCATAATATGAACTTTGGTCATCTATCTGCACATCAAAACCACTTGCATTTTCCTTCATCCAAGCAACATCCTTATCGATATTGGCTGCATTAATGACCAAAAAGAACGCATTTTCGCCTTTCTTATAAACTAAAAGATCGTCAACAGCTCCACCCGTCGGATAAAGCATGATGCCATAAAAGATCTTACCGGCCGGCGCTCCGCTTATATCATTGGTAAAGATATGCTGAACATATTTCTCGGCATCCGGACCTGTAACCATCACCTCACCCATATGCGACACATCAAAAATGCCACATGCATGACGTACTGCATTATGTTCATCAGCTATGCCACTATACTGAATGGGCATCTCAAAACCACCAAAAGGGCTCATTTGTGCTTGTAAAGCAACATGTTTGTCATAAAGACAAGTCTTTTTATTTTCTGACATGGTACCAAAAAGAAGTTTTATAAATTGTTTTGTTGTTAAGTTTCGTATGATGTTTTCCATCTGAACCTGTTCCAATGCTTTGCACACGGCCGGTTCATTGTAAGGAACACCCTGCAACAGTCCAAACAGCGTCTGGTTCAAATCGGCCAACGGAAAATAATCGCCGACCATATTCACTGACTTGATCTGCTTGTTTTTTAACTCCAACCTGACCTCCACCTCGCCACATCCTTCCAAACGGGCACGGTGGCTCACGGTATAACGCGGATTATTGCCGTATAAAAAAGCCTCGGATAAATATTCCTTTTCTATTTGATAGATTTGAGGCAAGACATCTTCACCCAAGACCAATTCTCCGTCACACAACGTCGTACGAATATACGTCTTAAATGCCTCTATATCCAAATCTATATAATCTTTCAGCAACGTAATGTGTTGACGCACACTTTGCACACCTTTCGATATAAGTTTCTCATCACTGGGCGTAATACTCCGCACCATATGCTGCATGTGTGTGTCGTAAAGCATTGTTCCATGCACAATGTTACGCCCCGGAATGTGATAAAAAGCATTACCACTAACCTTTTTACCATCTATCAGAATGTCATTACGTCCTGATGTGTACGCCTTCACGCCTAGACCTTGAAGTGCAAAAGCAACCAAACGAATATATTTGTCAAAGGTGAACGGTATATTGGTTCCGGAACATATATAACTGAACATAATGTTATTACGATCGGCATATACGCATCCTCCGCCACTTTTCCGACGGTAAACCTCAATACCCTGCTCTTTACAGTAGCTGATGTTCACTTCATTCTCAATAAGTTGGTTACGGCCAAAAATAACACTCGGATTTACTTGCCACATAAAGAAGCATTCATCTTCTTTTATGTAGCGCGCGATGTATTCTTCTGCAGCCAGATAAAATGACAATCGCTGGGTTGTGCCAAGCGGCAAACAGATGTATTTCATATCAGGTTGTATGCAAAGCATCCAAGCTTTACGTCCCAAAAATAAGGATACATTTTGGATTAGACAAACGTTTTGTCTTAATATTTCTTGCTGATTTCAGGAACTTTTTCTAAATCCCTCACTAAGAACAAAACAACCAATACGACAGTGGTTCATCACGAACACACTCAGAAACATTCAGGCATTTACCTAAAAAATCCCTGAAAGCCAGTAATGGTTTTCAGGGATTTTTACGCTATTTTATATCTGCGATCAATATTGCATCATCGCAATACGATTTTAAAACCAACGTACAAAACAGAAATCTTGACGATGAGGCAACAACACATGTTTAGGATACATTCGGTAAGCTACCTTAAAGCTACCAGCCACATCAATACTATGCGTCAGTTGGAATGTAAACAAATTACCTTCATGTTTAACCACTTCCATCGGCACAACCGACAAGATGTGTTCTTTGCTCTCCTTGTCTGTACTGATTACAACCATTTCAATACCTACCGCATCGTCCAAACCTTGTTCATCAATAACATGGGTAACAGTAAATGCTTTACCGCTTGTTAAAGAAGCACTACAGAAGTCTTCGCTCACAACAGACGAAACCACCTTAATAGCATCCCAACGTTGTACAACCAACTCTTTCCATGCTGCAAGTTCTTTTGCTTTTTGGTTATTATTGGCATTCAACAATTTGAAACGTTCGTTCTCTTTGTTATAGAACTTCTCATAGTAATCGTCCAACTGACGCTTCATGGTATAATGAGGCGCAATGCGGGCTATTGAGTTCTTGATGGTACGTACCCAGTTTTCTGAATATCCTTTCGAGTTCCGAGCATAATACAACGGAATGATTTCATGTTCCAACAAGCTATAAATGGTTGATGCATCTAACTGATCCTGATGTTCCTGGTTTTGGTAAGTACGTTTATCGGTCAACGCCCAACCGGCACCTTCACGATATCCTTCCAACCACCATCCGTCAAGTACGGACAAGTTGATGACACCATTCATCAACGCTTTTTCTCCAGATGTTCCTGATGCCTCCAATGGACGTGTCGGGGTATTCATCCAAATATCAACACCCGAAATCAAACGACGAGCCAACTGCATGTCATAATTCTCCAAGAACAAAATCTTACCCAAAAACTCCGGACGCTGAGAAATCTCAAAAATCTTCTTAATCAGACCTTGACCTGCACCGTCAGCCGGGTGAGCTTTACCTGTGTACAAGAACTGTACAGGATAATTCGGATTATTCACGATTTTAGCCAAACGCTCCAGATCCGTAAACAGCAAATGAGCACGTTTGTACGTAGCAAAACGGCGTCCAAAACCAATTAACAACGCATTCGGATTGATTTTATCCAACAACGAAACCACGCGTGAAGGATCACCTTGATTCTTCAACCAAGACTCTCTGAAACGTCCACGGATATACTGGATAAGTTTGTTTTTCAATGCAACACGTGTATTCCATATTTCTTCATCCGGAACCTCGTAAATGGACTCCCATATCTTCTCTTCACTTTGGTTGGCAAAGAATGATTTATCAAAATACTTGGCATGCAGCATCTTCCACTCTTTGGCAGCCCATGTAGGATAGTGAACACCATTCGTTACATAGCCCACATGACTTTCTTCTGGATAATAACCTCTCCAAATATCGTTAAACATATTTTGGCTTACCTTGCCATGCAACCAGCTCACGCCGTTCACTTCCTGGCAAGTGTTACATAAGAACGTAGACATGCAGAAACGCTCACTACGGTCGTGCGGATTGACACGTCCCATACCGATAAACTCGTCCCACGAAATACCTAGTTTTTCAGGATAAGATCCCATGTATTTTCCGAAAAGAGCCTCGTCAAAATAGTCATGACCGGCAGGCACCGGAGTGTGAACCGTATACAAAGAAGAAGCACGAACCAACTCCAAAGCCTCGTTAAAGCTAAGGCCACTTTGTACGTAGTCAACCAAACGTTGTACGTTACACAACGCGGCGTGTCCTTCATTGCAATGATAAATATCTTTGGTAATGCCCAGTTTCTGCAACATCAACATACCGCCAACACCCAACAGATACTCCTGTTTCAAACGGTTCTCCCAGTTACCGCCATACAGTGAATGGGTGATTGTACGGTCAAATTCTGAATTCTGTTCGTTGTCGGTATCCAACAAATACAATTTGATACGACCAACATTTACACGCCAAACATAGGCATGTACCTGATAATTAGGGAATGGAACATCAACAATCAGCTGATAACCATGCTCATCCAGCTCTTTCTCAATGGGTAGACGTTCAAAGTCCTGTGCTTCATAATTCGCTATCTGCTGTCCGTCCATCGACAAAGTCTGCGTAAAATAGCCATAGCGGTACATAAAGCCGACAGCACACATATCCACATTGCTATCAGATGCTTCCTTCAAATAGTCACCGGCCAAGACACCCAGACCACCTGAATAGATTTTCAAAACATGGCTCATGCCATATTCCATACAAAAATAAGCAACAGACGGACGTTTACTATCGGGCTGTACATCCATATAAGCACGGAAATGATTATAAACGTCATTCATTTTTGTCAGAAGAACCTTGTCTTGTGACAATGCCGTCAATTTTTCATAACTCAGGCGTCCCAAGAGTTCTACAGGATTTTGACCTACCTCCCGGAACAAGTCTTTATCCAAACTGCGAAATAATTCAAAAGCCTCGAAATTCCAAGACCACCACAAATTACGCGACAGTTCCTCCAAGTTTTTCAAAGCTTCTGGAATATACGACTTAACGGTCACTACTTTCCAGTTGGGATCATTTGCATTACTTACTTGTATTTTCATATCCTTAAATTATAAATATTCTACTTTTAATTATTACGCTTTTCTGCATTCGAAAGCGCTATTTCATAAGCCTGATAATAATAGCTTATAAATTTTTCCCATAG
>CABSGW010000038.1 GCA_902477365.1 uncultured Prevotellaceae bacterium | reverse complement strand
CCTGCCATTCAGTATGCTGGGCACCGACTTCCGCAAGCTGAAGGACAGCCGCTACCAGGGATGGTATGGCGGGGCAGGCATTGCTTACGGTTATTCCCGGATTATCAACCGCCACTGGAACATTGAAGGCGAAGTGGGAGTGGGATGGGTGTATACCCGCTACGACCAATACCCGTGTGCCGAATGCGGAACAAAAACCGCCCACGACGTTCCCCATCACTACTTTGGTCCTACCAAAGCCGCAATCAACCTTATCTACGTATTCTAAATTTCAACCACCGGTATGAGAAGGATAGCTTATATATACATATTGGCCGCCATAGCTTTTATTTTTCCGACAGCAAACGCTTCCAGGCACACCGTCAACAAAAACGACATACGGCTCACGAACCTGAATCTTTCGGTTGATGAACAGACACGCAAGGTACGTATGAAAATAGCTCTTGACATAGAAAAATACAACGTATCCTCCGAACGCGAACTGATATTCACGCCTGTCCTCATCGCTGACGACCGTTCCGACAGCCTCTTGTTCGAGCCCATCACCGTGGCCGGCCGCAGCCGCTGGTTCAACTACCTGCGCAACGGTTTTCTGGACCGCGGAGAGACCTACATTTATCGGGCAGGCAAACCCAACCACGCCGTATACGACCGCGAGTTTGACTTCCGTTCCTGGATGGGAAAATCGTCTCTCGAAATGCGGGTGGAAACGGCTAATTGTTGCGAGGCGCCCCTGTTGCTGAAAGGACCTTCCTACTCGGGCAACGTGCCTATGGCGCGTATTGACGCGACGCGTCCCACCCTGAAAGCTGATTTTGTATTCGCACCTCCGGTGGATGCCGGTCCGGTTATCAAGTCTATCGAAGGAAGTGCGTTCATCACCTTTGTGGTAAATCGCACCGAACTCAAACCCGACTATATGGTTAACCGCCAGGAACTTGCCAAAATCATCCAGTCAATAGAATATGTACAGAACGACCCTGACGCAACCATCACTCATGTACATATAAAAGGTTTCGCCTCGCCCGAAGGTCCGTATGACAACAACGTCCGCCTGGCACAGGGCCGCACCGAAACCCTCCGCCGCTACGTGCGCGACCTCTATCACTTCAACGACACAACCATCACCTCAAGCTACGAACCGGAGGACTGGGCCGGTCTGCGCAACTATGTGACGGACTCCATGCGGTTCACCATTGCGCACCGCCGGGAGATTCTGTCCATCATTGACGGGCCGCTGGGATTCGACAACAAGGACTTATCCATCAAGACCCAATTCCCGGCCGACTATACCGTGCTATTACGCGAGATATATCCCTGGCTTCGTCACTCGGACTATAAAGTGACGTATGCCCTACGTACTTACACCAACATAGACGAAATACGCCGCGTGTTCGAGAGCGATCCTACCCGTCTGCGCAATGTCGACTTCTACACGCTGGCACAATCGTATCCCACCGGAAGCGCGGAATACTGCCGGGTGTTTGAAGCTGCCGTCGAGGTGTATCCGGACGACCCGATGTTGAACCTCAATGCCGCCAACATCGAGTTGCAACGCGGTAACCTGGACCGTGCCCAAAGCCATCTGCTCAAGGCCGGTAACACGCCACAGGCCCATTACGCCCGCGGCATCCTTGCTGTCCGCCGGGCCGACTATCCCGAGGCCATCAGGCGTTTCACCGCGGCACGCGACGCCGGGATGGAGGGTTGCGACGCCATCATCGGACGTGTAAAAGAAATACGCGACTATTTCCCGGTTACCTATTTCATTACGCCCGAAGGTAAGTGACAAACCGCTATCAATCATATCCAGACAAACCAACAAATATTATCAACATAAACACTTAATGTTATGAAAAAAATCAGATTCTTTTTTACAGCCGCCATGGCAGCCATATTGCTGGGCGCATGTTCAGAGAACAGGCTGACTGATCCGGGAGACTCCGGCATGTCAAATACAGGTTCTGACAAAGACGGTGTCTACTTATCGGTAAACATCAACCTGCCTTCGGCCAAGGATGGCCGCAGCAAAACCGATGAGCCAAACAATGAAGGTGGTAGCAGCGCCAGCGATAGCGGAACTGAAATCGGTACAGATGGCGAAAACAAAATTTCTTCGGCCCTTGTTGTGCTTGCCGCATACTATTCCGAAGAGGATCCGGAGTATACGGAGAAGAACAATGGATTCATTGCCGCAGCCGAACTCGGAGAAAAAGACTTGAACCCCACCACCGTAGACAAATCCAAATACACGGTGAACGCCAAATTCGACAAGAGCCAACTAGAGAAATTCTACAATAGTCTTAAAACTACTTCTGAAGATCACCTCCAGGCAAATGTATTCATATTCTGTAACCCCACTACAGCGCTGACAACTGCTATTGCGGGTATGGAACTAGGAAACACGGATTGGGTGAACCTTGTAGGAACGGCTGATAATGCCGAAGCAATCAGCCTGAAAAACAACTTCCTCATGAGTAATTCGCTCATTGCCACCCGTAGCATACCCGGCCAGTTAGCAAAGTGGAACTACTACACCACCAAAGACAAACCCTTCAACCTCTCGGGCAACAATAAAGACGTAGGCATTGACAACAGTAATGGAGGAAATGGCGCAATCTATGTGGAACGCACATCAGCCCGCTTTGACTTCCGCGACGGTTCTCCAATGAAGGAAACCGCCCCTTTCACCTACGAGGTTGTAAAAGCCAAAGGCCTAGACCCCGAGGATCCCACCAAAGAGACAACCATTGTCAACATAGAGCTGCAACGAATGGGACTGGTCAACGTAGGTAAGAATTTTTACTACCTGCGCCACACGATGGATCCGGCTGAGGGAAATAATGGAGAGTATGTCACAACAGGCGCAGATATTGATGCTAATTTGCTCAAAAAAAGTATCTGCCTTTCAGAAAAACCTTGGACATATAATGCTGACGGAAGTTTGGAAACGTCATCACTCGGCAATTATGTGGTAGACGCAGATTATCAGTGGAAAACGAAATTTTACCCCGGAAATACACCGGACAACCAATACGACAAGTATTTCTCGAACCCGTTCTTTAATGCAGACGGTACAATCGACAACAACCTGCAAATAGACCGTTGGGGTTCCGATCTCTGTAAAGAGGTAGTCAAAGGCGACAAAGACAATTATGATGGGGATGGTGATATACAATATCACATCTGGCACTATGGTATCGAGAACACCATTCCTTCCATAGCAGGCCAGGTCAACGCCATCTCTACGGGTGTTGTATTCAAGGGCAAAATGATTGCTACCGATGCCGCCTTAGAAAGTGCAGACGAGAACGTAAAGACTCTTGCACGAGCTATCAACGGCTTGGATAAAGCCGATAGATGCCTCAACACGCGATTCCTACAAAGATCCTATCATCTATCAGTATGAAGGAAACCTTTACTGCACATGGGAGAACATTCGTAAAGCAGCCATCGAAGCTGCGGGTATCAAACTCAAATATGAACCGGCAACAGTAACAGGTGAAGAAGGTAAATGGGTGCTCGACAACATCAACAGAAACGCTCCCCTCTATAAGGCTGTATTCGGCAACTGTGGCTTCGGTACATACAAATTCACCTATACAGACCTAACCGACGGACAGCAAAAGACTGCAGAATATACAGATGAAATAGATAGCGAAAAAGACCCGGAAACCTTAAAAGAAGACCAGAAGAATAGCCCCGACTATTTATGGGATCAATGGTCTACGAAAGGCAAACCCGGAGAAGATGACCAAACAACCAAAGATTTCAAGGAAAAAGCCACCAACAACAAGATCACTATCTACCAGAGCAGTCAAGACAAGACCTATGGCTGGGGTTACTACTGCTACTATTACTACTGGAACCGTCATAACTCAAATAATAACCCGGGTATCATGGGTCCGATGGAATTTGGTGTAGTACGCAACAACGTCTACAAACTGGCCGTAACCAAGATCAAGGAACTGGGCCACCCGCGCATCTCTTCAAACGACCCCAACAAACCCAAACCTGACACAAAGGACGAAAACGAGGATGTTTACCTGACCGTGGAAACTAAGGTATTACCTTGGGTAGTACGTGTCAACAACATCGAATTCTAATCAGAACAATGAACATTTCACGACGAAATATAATCACATCTGTCATCTGCAAGGCCCTGATGGCCTTGCAGATGATTACCCTGTGCGCTTGCGGTTCGCTAATCTACGACGATCTTGACCCCTGCGACGAAGGCTTGAGGTTACGTTTCGTCTACGACTACAACATGGAGTTTGCCAATGCATTTCCTTCGCAAGTTGACTGCCTGACACTCCTTGTCTATGACGAAAGCGGCAATTACATCTGCACCCGTACCGAAACGGTCAAAGACCTTCTTTCGGATGAAAACTGGCGCATGGTGCTTGATTTGCCTGCCGGCAACTACAAGCTGCTTGCTTACGGAGGTATGGCTTGCGACGAGGCCTCGTTCGCTTTCGGGCAGACTCCCTCTGTACAGATGAACCGGAACGAGATGGAAGTCTACCTGAAACCGCAGCTTATCACCCGGCCGACGGGAACCAAGCTCCACGACCATTTTTACGGGGCGCTCGAGGTGAACGTACCGGTAAATGCCGGAGGCTATACCGAAGCTACCGTCAAGATGATGAAGAACACCAACAATGTGCGCGTGGTGCTCCAGCACATGGACGGCTCGACCGTTGACAACAGCGATTTCATCTTCGAAATCACCGGCGACAACACCCGCTTCAATCACGCCAACGCCATCATTCCCACCACCACAACCACCTACTGCCCCTGGGCACGTGGCCAGGCTGTGGCCGGAACCGACATTGACACGGGCGACAAGGTAGAGGTGGCTTATGCCGAAATAAGCACGTCGCGCTTCATGACCGACGGCGGATGCAGGCTCACCATCACACGCACCGATGGCACCGAAGTACTTTCCATCCCGCTCATTGACTACCTGCTGCTGCTCAAAAGCCAGGAGTTCGCAACGATGAAATCGCAGGAGTTCCTGGACCGTGAAAGCCGCTGGAACCTGCTGTTCTTCCTGGACAGAAACAACCACTGGATCCAGACCCAGATTGTCATCAACGGATGGGTAGTCCGCATTAACGACTTTGAAGCTTGAGAACCTGATGTTTGACAAATTCAGAAACAATATCACCGTATTACTGCTCGGAGCATTTACACTTTGCGCATGCTCCGGGCCGGATACGTTGTCCGGACAGGATGACGCCAACCCGGACAATGCGGTGTACCTTAACTTCTCGGTAACACTGTCAAACAATACGGGAAGCTACAGCCCCGTATCCGGCCGAGCATTGGTTACCGTTCCGGGCGACAAAGATTACTTTGAACCGGAAACTTCAGATTACGAGAAAATCCATACGCTACGCGTCATCATCCTGCGCCCCGAAGAAGAGGGCCTTGTGGTGGAACACAACCGTTGCATAAACGAGGCAGACGGCCAGACGTTCAGCGAAAAAGAACTTGAATTCAAGGTAAAAGGCGGTGAGAAAAAGACCATATACCTCATTGCCAACGAGGCAGGAGCGGGAACACCACTGCCCGAACTTACCCAAGGCTCAGTCTATACCGAGGGCGAGTTGGAAAATCTCATCATAGAAACAACGGATGACAATCTGCTGCTTTACGACAACAGAGAGTCTTCCAACAACAAAAAACACATCCCCATGGGCGAGGTCTACCAAGTGTACGTACCGCTGCCCCAAAAAGAAACAGACCGCTTTGATGCCGGCACTATGTTTGTGACACGTGCGGCGGTGAAGTTCAGTTTCAACATCACAGCCACTTACGGCGATGGCCTTTACCTGACCGCCATAGCCGTACACGGACTGGCCGACCGGGAGTACCTGCTCCCCCACAACACCGAATATTATCCGGCCAAACCCTCTCCGGGCATCGAAAATCCGCCAACGGTTCCCCATCCCGGACTGAAAGGCCACTTCATAACCCAATACGACATCCCCGCCGACACCAGACACCTGTCATACACATGGCAGACTGAAGTGCCATTGTCTGGCAACGGCACCTTGATTGCTCCGGAATACTACTTCTGCGAGAGCAAGCACAAAAGACCGGAAACCGCTCCCGATGACACCCCCTATTCGGTCAGTATCACCCTGACCGACAAAACGGGTAACGAGCACCTGTTTACAGGAATTCCGCTTCCCAACCTGCCTATTCTGCCACGCAACACCCACGTCAAGGTAAACATCCACATCGGCGATGAGGACAAGGTCGACTGCGAAGTGGAACTCGTACCTTACACCGGTGTATGGCTTGATCCTGACTTCGGAATTGACCGGAAAGAACCCAACGAACCAAATGTCTGAAAGCAATGAGAAAATATATCTTCCACCTGATTGCCTGCCTCATAAGCCTTGCAGCATGTGAGGATGAACAATTCTATGACTCCTCTGCCATAGGAAAAGGAACAGCCAACGTCACTGCCGAAATCACATTCAAATCGCTGGCTCCGGCACTGAACAGCCGCGCAGTCACCCCCGAAGGCGGAACACCGGGAGACGCGATAAAAGACATCCAATCGGTATGCATCGTGCTCTACAAACTGGACGGCACTTTCGCCGGGAAGTATTTTTTCGACCAGCCGAAGGTGACTGATACGGACGAGAATCCCGCCGACCGTCCGGGAGCGGATGATCCCGAAAATGCGCACCGCGCCGAACAATTCACTAAAAAGGCAACGGCAAACCTTCCCGGTATTCCCTACGGTCGTTACTATATGTATGCTGTGGCCAATGTGCCCGAAACGGCTCTTACCGATGAGGTGCTTGCATCGGCCGATGCGCTAAAGCAGCTGCAACTGAAGTGGAACGCCGACCATATCGCCGCAAACAACCAGATGTTCGGTTACTTCTCGGCCGACAACATGAGCGTGGGCTTTGACGCCCCGATCGTTACCGTGAACAAACCTTCCGTGACGCTTCACGCATGGATCAAGCGCGCGGTATCGAAAGTGACCGTGGCCTTTGACGGCACCAAACTGAACAAGGGCGTCGAAATTTTCATACGGTCGGTAGCCATCCGCGACATACCCGCCACCTGCCTGTTGGGAGCCGCCAACGGAAGTTCCGATCCCAAAGCGACAGGTAACACAGAGCTTGCATTGGTCAGCGAAGGGCAGGTCATGACCTACGGCGGTACAAACGAAGGTGAGACCTACAATGACAATTGGGTGGGTTATGTGTCGAAAGAACATCCCATCAACGGCTACGACCAGCAAACCGTAAACGGTACGCTATCCAAAGAAGCGAAACTAGAAGCTCTGCATTCGGAAACTACCCCCGCCTTCTACCTGTTTGAGAACATGCAGGGCAAGGGCGAGTACAATACCCCGTCGGACAAATGGCAACAAGTGAACGACCAGCATCGCGAAAATGGGGTGATATCGTATCCTGACGGTGTAGACCCGACCGACAAGGCGTGGAAAGATTCCAAACCCTATGGCTCATATATCGAAGTAAAAGCCCACTACAAGTCAGGTAATGACAAAGAGGGGGAAGGCGAAATCACCTACCGCTTTATGCTGGGTAAGGACAATCGCCTGGACTACAATACCGAACGTAACTACCATTACAAGCTGACCCTAAAATTCAACTACTGGGCCAACGATGTGGACTGGCACATTGATTACAAAAAAGACGACGAGCCACCCCTCCGCATTCCCCGTCCTTTCTACATATCCTACCTGTACAACCACAACGCCATGGTTCCCCTGGAATTTGACGCACCAAAGGAAGTGGAAATAGAGAGTATAGAAGCCACCATTGAAGAAAACAACTGGTATCCTATGAATACAGGCAACGCCTATACAGGGGGAGATTTTGCGTCTAATGATAAAAATGCGGCCGTAAACAACACCTATTACAGCTATGTCGGCACGTCCTTTATTGCAAACGGCAAAAAAGACGGAGGTAAACCATGGAACGGCTTCTTATCCCTCAGAAAACCCTTAAATGCCCAAGAAGTCATATCTAAAGACAGTTCGATTTATGGCAACAAACCACACTACACCGATAACCATTTGGGATACAGAACGTATACAAAGGATGCAGTTAAAATCAGTGATTTTCCCGTGTACGAAGCCATCGATAAAGATTCGTTGCATGTGTCTTGGGACAACGGAACGTATTATCTGAAACTCCCTATCTGGACACGCGCACTGAAACTGATAGTCAAAACCGGTTACACGGGGAATAACCCCTACGAGTATGCTTACCGCGAAGCCAGAATCAATATAAAGGTTACTTTGTCAGATGGAAGAATACTGAACAGCAATGACCTTTACAAACTGGGAGATAATAAAGGCGAGCACCTCCAAATAAAACAGGTGCGGCGACTGACCAACCCCAAAGGCATTTACCGTCGGGGAGACAATACAGAGCCCTTCAATGTGAGGCTAATGGTGCTTCCCGACGACAACGCCACACAATTCACCGATTTAACGAGTGACGGCCCGTGGCGTGCCTATATGATACGTAACGACCAGGGGGTTGTCAGTCTGGAAGGCGATAAAATGACGACGGAATCCGACTATACCTTCATGTTTAATAACGAAGTCATGACACATAAGGCAATAGAAGGTTTGGACGGTACGGTACCCGCATTCAAAATCAAATTTAACGGTACATGTAGCGATGAAGCCCCAAGATATGCCATCATCAGGGTGGAATACAACCACTACTCCTGCTACCACCTGATATTTGTGCGCCAAGGATATGGGGCAGACGCCATTGTAGAAGGTGGATCGGAATGGTGTATCGGAAACCAGGTAAACAAGAATGAATACGCTACAAACCCGTTAAACGAAGGGTCTATGTTTAAATTAGGCAATTGGGATAAATACTGTCCGGCTTCCAAAAACAAAAACGGAACCAATCCGTGGATCAAGGTGACACCCAATTATTTTCAGAGCAACGAATACAACCATACTGAATGGAAGGCCATTACAATTAAAAAAGAAAAGGATTCGTTTACAGATCCAAACAGCGAATGGCGAGTAGCAGAGTTAGATGATTACAAGCAATTAAAATGGGACGGAAAGGGCAACGAAGCAGATTGGCCTATACGAACCGATTACGGAATATGCTATGCCGACGGTGCCACCGAACCAGCCGTATCCATACAGGAGGCCTTTGGTTATTTAGATGAATACAACAGAAATAGTCACAAAGGCATGCGCGGATGCTTTGTCTACAACATCGAGAACGGTAAAAACCTGTTCTTCCCCATCGGAAATTCCGGTTACGGACATCGCAGAGACCATTGGTCTAAATGGAATACAACAGACCGGTATGGCTTACTCCAGTACTCGTGCGGAAGCCGTTGGGGATATTACGAAAACGGTATAAATATCAGTGGTGGAATAAACGCTCCCATACTGATGGACCTGTTCCGTCACTATGGAAGCTTGTACTACCTGAAAAAACCTGAAAAAGACGTCAAAGGAGACAAGCAGGAGAAAATAGGGTGGGACATAAACTATTCTACCTTCCTATTCGATGCGATTGATAGTCCTAACCTCAATAATGGTCAAAATGCATGTTTTGTCCGATGCGTAAAAAAGAAATAGCCGCCAGATAGCCTACAAACAGCAAATTCCGGCGTTTTTATACCGACATTCCAATTTTTTCGGAATATTGCTTTCTATATTTGCACCCCGAAACAGTAAAACGGAAAGGATTATGGCACAGAACAAGACGATGTGGCTGGCAAAGCTGCTTATGACGCACGGAGCACTGACCAAGGACCAGATATTGGAACACTGGAGAAAAGAAGACGAATACGGCCAACGCATGGCGGTGAGTACTTTTTACGACAAGAAACGGCAACTCAACGACTTGTTCGAGATTTGCCTGCGCCTGGAGGGCGGACGTTACAGGCTGGAGATGACGCGGCAGGGAAAACAATCGATGGAACTGATCGAACACATGTTGCAAGGCGGAAAATACTGGATGGACGAACCCTTGCCTGCCGGATTCCAGTGGATAAAGATGCTGGAAAAAGCCATTCAAAGCCACCGGATGGTGGAGATGCGTTACGAGCCCTACGACAAGCCGGGTTACGCGTTGTCTCTGTGTCCTTACCTGCTGCGCATCTTCAAAGGGTGTTGTTACGTGGTGGGGCATAGCAGCAAACATGGCGAAATACGCATTTTCGGGCTCGACAGGGCCTCGTCTGTCGCATTGCGGGACGAACACTTCACCACAGATCTTTCCTTTGATATACGGGCTTATTTCAGGCATAGCTTCGGCGTATTCGGAAGCCTGGGACAACAACCTGCGCATGTGGTGTTCGAAACATCGGCCCGGACGGCTCCTTACCTACGCAGAAGGCCGCTGCACGCATCGCAGAAAGACAGCGAGACGGAAACGGGCAAAGTACGCTTTGAGTTGGATGTGTGTGTGACGTGTGACTTTGTGCGCGAACTGTTTTCGTATGGCAGCCAGTTGCGCGTGATAGAACCGGCCATGCTGCGCGAACATTTGCTGCAAGAGGCCAAGGCCGTGGTGGCACTGAACTCGGATTCAGCCTAAAAAAGAGGAGTGGGATGGCGGACCGGATTAAAGTTGCCCGCTCTCGACCATACGTACAATGCGTTCGGTAAAGCGGTCGTCATCGTCAGGGTCGTAACCCTTCTTGAGGCTTGCCCCGAAGAGCCAGGCAAAGGCTTGGTAGGAATTGGCCTTGAACGAGCCCATAAAAGCCTTCACCATTTCGAAAGAACTCTGGTTGCATTCGCGGTCTATCAATTTGATAAGCAGCTTTCCCTGCGAATAGGTAAGCTTTTTCATCGTAGGACGGTATTGTTGCCACAGTCCCTTTTCCACGGCTTTAATATGGCGCTCACGTGCCTCCTTGGTAGGCAACGTCTCCAGATACTCATACGTCTCGATCATGGTTGTCTTCACCAGTTTGGCCATGGGTAACGTCTGCTTGACGTTCTTTACCAAGCGGTTGTACTTGTTCTGCTGCCGCTGGTTCTTGAACTCCATGGGCGGATATTTATAAAGCGTTGGCGTGGTGAAGCTGGGAATGCTGTCTCCCTTATAATACACCTTACCCATCTGCACGGAAAGCGGCACCGGCGGTGCGTTATCATCATCGTCGGGCGTGTCTTGGGCATGGAGGGGCATCCAAATGGCCATCAAGCACATGAACAGCAGGTGGATACGTACTGGCATAAAATGTAGTCAGGACAAAAATACGAAGTTTTCCGGTATGGGCACCTTATTTTTACGTTCTTTATGACACGCCGTATCGCCTTGCAAAAAAACGGAAAGGGGAGGGATTATTTGATGACGACAATGCGGCCCACAGCGCCTTTCTTACCTTTCTCGGTTGCAGCCAGCACAAAGTAAACACCCGAGGCCACCCGGTTGCCGCGTGGATCGCGTCCGTCCCAGGTAAACGTACCGCCAACCGAAGTGCCGCCCGCCACCACTTGTCCGCCGGCTGTAGCTATCTTGACGTCGCTGTTAAAGGTCAGTCCGTTGATAACGATATTGCCTTCATAACCGGGACGAACGGGATTAGGATAGATGTGCAGGTTGTCGTCGCTAAGCTTGTCGGCAGCAGGCACTACATCGCTACGGTAAGAGGCCAACCCTTTCTCGGTGCTGATGAACACTTCACCGGTAAGAGGATGGATGGAGATGGACTGAATGTTGTTGGAAGGCAAAGGAGCATTGTCGGTGGTAAAATGGTGCACGGTTTCCTGCCCGTCGGGGCTCACAACGTACACACCGCTGCCTGTACCCAGCCATTTGCGGTTTCCGCCGTCCACGGCAATGGCCGTCACGGCTGTTCCGGTGAGCAGATAGTCGGCCAGATCGGTTCCGTCATTCCGGGGAATCTTTATCTGGTGGTAGGCATATGAGGCATTGTCGATGAAGCTTTCGGGATCGTCAATGACAAAAGGCCCCAAATCGGTACCCACCCAGAACTGTCCGTCCATATCCTCGGCCAACGCATACACATTACTGGGTATGTAGGCCACACCATCCTGATTACTGAACGAGGAGCGGAAACGGTGACGGTTTCCCTCGCGGTCGAACACAAAAACGCCGCTTTTATGCCCCTGGTTGGTACTACGCTTTGAGGTTATCCAAAGGTAGGAACGGCTGTCTATGAGCAGTTTCTCGCACGTAGGCAGTCCGGCCAACGCACTGAAATAATAACCTTTCCACGTGCCGTCCTTACGCTTGCAGCGCAAAATGGTATCCACCTCGTTATTGATCATCCACAAATTGCCCTGAGCATCGTAAGTGAGACCGTCGGTACTGACATAGTTGAAACGTTCGGCATAGTGTCCCTTGATGTACATAAGCGGGGAGTTGTCGCAATGATAATGGGCTGTGAAAGCACCTTGCTTGAACTCGTAAAGTCCCTGACGGGCCGACGAGGCGAAGAAGTGTGTAGGGTCTTCCGGATCCTGAACCAGACTGGTCAGGTTACAATAGTCCACCCCGGTTTGCTGGGCAATACCTTCCTCCTGAAAGTTGTACCAGGTATTCTCCTCGTAACTCATCAGCGTACCGGGAAAGAACTGTCCGGTATAATTGAGACTGCCGCCGGCTATCAAGAGGCGTCCTTGCGAAGTGTGATCCAGGTAGTAACAATAGTTGCGGATAGGGCTGTTCGGGATAATGGGCTCGCCTTCGGCCTGCAAGGCCGTTCCCGTCAGTTTGTAGGGTTGCAGCCCGTTGTAGCCCCGGCATGTCCAGAGTGTAGAACCAGACACGGTGACCCAACAAAAGTCATTGGCGTGGTCGATACGGGTCTGCTTGCCGTCGGGCGTGATAAGGTACACACGGCCGGCATTCCATGCCACCAGGTATTTATCGGCCTGAA
Organism: uncultured Prevotellaceae bacterium; assembly: GCA_902477365.1. Taxonomy (GTDB): domain Bacteria; phylum Bacteroidota; class Bacteroidia; order Bacteroidales; family Bacteroidaceae; genus Alloprevotella. The sequence goes on along the minus strand of CABSGW010000038.1, from coordinate 1,628 downwards.
ACTGGATATTCTTCATCGACTCTTGCAGCGCGTAGCTGTAGTTTCCCTCGGAATTAAGCTTGTAAATACCATCGCCTCCCAACGCATAGATGGCGTTTCCCAGTGTGTTCATCCGCACGAAATAGCCTGGCCCCAGGTTTTGCCAACTGGAAGGATTGAGCAGATTTTGCTTCAGGTCGCCCCGATACAGCCCGTCCGCCGTACTGGCGATCAGGTAACCGTTCAGTTGGGCACACGTATACACTTCTGCCCCTACGGAATAGAGTTTACCGAACTCCAGCCGCTCCAGGTTCACCTCGAGTATGCCCGAAACGGTGGACAGATAGGCCATAGAGCCCTGTACGGTAAGGTCGTTGATCTTCTTGTCCCGCACGTTACTGTTGTTCTTGTATTGCGGCATGTTCACCTTGCGGCCGTCAGCATAAACCAAATCGATGTTGTAGTTATCATAGACCAGCACCAGACACTTTTGAGCGGCACACCAGGCTGAATGGGCAATTTGCGTATCGCTCATGCCACCCGCTTTGGTGAAGAGGCGTACTTCAGTGTCGGTAGGATGATAACTCATGAGCGAACCGTTGCACACGGCATACACCACATCGTCCACAGCGTAGCAAGCCGTAGCGTTGTGGAACGAGTTGTGCAGGGTCCACCGGCTGTCGGCAGCCGTCCCATGCAGGACGATTGACAGGAGCAATACGAAACAGAGCAGCGACTTCTTCATCATGGGCTTATAGGGGTTCAGTCTTGGTTAAGATGCTGGCACAGGGCCTGTACGGCACGGGCACGGTGGCTTATCCGGTTCTTGACGTCCACACCCAGTTCGGCAAAAGTCTTTCCGGTTTCAACCGGTGCAAACACGGGATCGTAGCCAAAACCGTCGAGACCACGTTTTTCAGGCGTTATTTCGCCTTCAACGATGCCGTCGAAGAGATTCTCCGTTCCGCCCTGAATAAGAGCTATGACGGTGCGGAAACGTGCCTTGCGGTTGGTCTGTCCCTCTAAGGCCGCAAGCAATTTACGCATATTGGCCTCGGGATCGTGTCCGGCCTCATCGGCATAGCGTGCGGTGTGTACGCCGGGCGCTCCGCCAAGTGCGTCTACCTCCAGACCCGTGTCATCGGCAAAGCAATCCAACCCGTAACGGTCGTACACGTAGCGGGCTTTTATCAAGGCATTGCCCTCCAGGGTATCGGCCGTCTCGGGAATGTCGGCATCGCAACCAATGTCGGCCAGCGACAAGAGTTCGACGCGATCTCCCAACATGGCACGCACCTCACTGAGCTTATGCATATTATTAGTAGCAAATACGAGCTTTTTCATTGGATGCAGAAGTGTGTTTATTTTACTTTTATCCTGTCGAATCCCTGTCCGAACACACCGATGACCTTACTTTGCGAAATAAAGGCATTGTCGTCAATGTTCTTGATGATGCGGAACAGGTTGGTCGACTCGCTTTTCTTGGCCAGTACCACCAGCACTTTCTGCTGGTTCTTGGTGTACCATCCTTGTCCGTCGAGCACGGTCACACCGCGCCCTGTCGCCGTAATGGCCTCTGCAATATCGGCATAATGCCTCGAAAAGATGAGGAATTGCACCGACTGGCGCGCACGGTCTATCACATAGTC
>CABSGW010000037.1 GCA_902477365.1 uncultured Prevotellaceae bacterium | reverse complement strand
GTTACGTTTCACGGTCAGGTTGCGCAACCGTTACCGCCCCATAGCCGACAGCATACACGTAACGGAAACACGCCTCATCTCACTGGATGCCGGCAGCCGGTTGAATCAAATAACCATTCATTATGACACCCTACCCCCCAAGGTACGGTTGTTCACAGCACTGCCCATGCGTACAGGCAACCACGCCTATGCTGCCGAAACCGGCCTGGGCATTCTGTCGTATGCCAACCCGACGGACAGCCTGAAGGGCGAATACGGCATTGTTTACGTGGGATGCGTCATGCCCCAGAAGATAGAACGGGCAGGGACATGGCCACTAGCGGCCAAAGAAGCGATGTGGCGCGGCGCCATCGGCTACGTATATGCGCTGACCCGTCCCGACATCCAGACTCCCTTCACCTACAAAGCCGGCGCCGCATGGCAAGACGAGACATTGAGCAACCACAACAAATGGGTGGAATATCTTTCTGCCGAAGCCGAAAAGACACTCCATCCGCTCCGCATTGAGTTAAAATAGCTTGTAATTTACACGCTTTCAAACGTAAAAATTAGTAAACGAACCAGCTATCTGCATTTTTCTTCCTATATTTGCCAGCCGGATAATTATCGAAAAAAGAATACTTCATTCATGAAACAGTACAAAACTGTAAACAACCTGTTGGGTTGGCTTACGTTTGCTATTGCGGCGTTTGTCTATTGCTCTACCATTGAGCCGACCGCCAGCTTTTGGGATTGCCCCGAGTTTATCACTACCGGATACAAATTAGAAGTTGGACACCCACCCGGTGCACCGTTCTTTATGCTGACGGCCAACTTCTTCTCACAATTTGCCAGCGACCCGTCACAAGTCGCATTTATGGTGAACACCATGTCGGCTCTGCTGAGTGCGACGTGTATCCTGTTCCTGTTTTGGAGCATCACCCACCTGGCCCGTAAGCTACTCTGCAAAGACGGTATCGTGAGCACCTGGGGACAATTCATTGCCATTCAGGGTTCGGGTTTAGTCGGCGCTTTGGCCTATACCTTTACCGACACATTCTGGTTCAGTGCTGTCGAGGGTGAAGTATATGCTTATTCGTCTATGTTCACGGCATTGGTGTTCTGGCTGATCCTGAAGTGGGAAGACCAGGCCGACCAACCTCACAGCGACCGCTGGTTGGTACTCATAGCCTACCTCACCGGTCTTTCGATAGGTGTCCACCTGTTGAACCTGCTTTGTCTGCCGGCTATCGTACTGGTATATTACTATAAACGGAACCCAAATGCCTCGACCAAAGGCTCCATCATTACCCTGCTCATCTCCATGGCACTGGTAGCCGCCGTACTCTATGGTGTAGTACCGGGCATCGTGAAAGTGGGCGGATGGTTTGAACTGCTCTTTGTCAACACATTGGGATTCTCGTTCAACACCGGCCTTATCATCTACATCATCTTGCTGGTGGCAGCCGTTATATGGGGTGTTTACGAAAGTTATACGGCCCGTAACCGTAGACGCATCGTCATTTCGGCCGTACTCTCAATCGGTTTGTTGGGCATACCGTTCTACGGATATGGTTTCTGGAGTGTACTGATGGGTATCATCGTACTGGCAGCCATCGGTTACGTACTGTTCTACCGAAAAGGAAAAGAATATCTGGTGCGTCCACGCCTTATCAATACCACCCTGCTCTGTATGTTGATGCTGATGATCGGATACTCTTCGTATGCCGTCATCGTGATCCGTTCAACGGCCAATCCGCCGATGGATCAGAACTCACCGGAAGACATCTTCACGCTGGGACAATACCTGAACCGCGAACAATACGGAAAGACCCCGCTGTTCTACGGTCCTGCATTCAATTCGCAAGTGTTGCGTGAACGCGAAGGCGAATACGTGGTACCAGTTAAGAAAGAAGGTGCGCCTGAGTTCCATGTAAAAGAAAAAGAGACCCCCACAGAAAAAGATTCTTACGAATTTACGGGCTATCAATACGACTACGTATATGCCCAGAACATGTTATTCCCCCGTATGCACTCGTCCGACCCCTCACACGTACAGGCTTACGAAGAGTGGATGGGCGGCATTAAAGGACACAACGTGCCTTATAACGACCCCACCGGACGCATGAACTCGGTAAAGATGCCGACACAATGGGAAAACCTGCGTTTCTTCCTGTCCTATCAGGTTAATTTCATGTACTGGCGCTATTTCATGTGGAACTTTGCCGGTCGTCAGAACGACATCCAGGGACACGGTGAACTGGAACACGGAAACTGGCTGACGGGTATTCCTTTCATAGACAATGCCCGCCTGGGTAGCCAAGACAAGCTGCCTAAAGAACTGAAAGAGAACAAAGGACACAACGTGTTCTATTGCCTGCCGCTGTTGCTGGGCCTCATCGGCCTGTTCTGGCAAGCCTATCGGGGCAATAAAGGTATCAAACAATTCTGGGTGGTGTTCTTCCTGTTCTTCATGACCGGTCTTGCCATCGTGCTCTACCTGAACCAAACACCACTCCAGCCACGCGAACGCGACTACGCCTATGCGGGTTCATTCTACGCCTTCGCCATTTGGATTGGTCTGGGTGTGGCAGCATTGGCCAAAGGCCTGGAACGCATCAAACTCAGCGAAACACAAGCGGCGGCACTGGCTTCTGTGCTCTGCCTCTTCATCCCCGTACAAATGGCATCGCAAACCTGGGATGACCATGACCGCAGCAACCGCTACACCTGCCGCGACTTTGGACAAAACTACCTGATGTCGTTACCCGAGAAAGGGTATCCCATCATCTTCACCAACGGAGACAACGATACATTCCCATTGTGGTATAATCAGGAAACGGAAGGAAAGCGCACCGACGCACGCGTCTGCAACCTCTCGTACCTGCAAACCGACTGGTACATAGATCAAATGAAGCGTCCTGCCTATGACTCTCCGGCTGTACCTATCAGCTGGCGGCGTCTGGACTACGTGTCAAACGGCAAGCACGAATTTGTACCCGTACAACCCGAACTGAAAGGATACCTCGAACAATATGCGAAAGATCACCCGGGTGAGAATCCGTTTGAATTGAGCTATATCCTGAAGAATTTTGCCCGTAACCCCGATCCGGAGTTGTGCATGATTCCGACCGACAGTATGGTGGTGACCATCGACAAAGAAGCGGTACGCCGTTCGGGCATGATGTTACCCGACAGCATTCCCGACCAGATGCACATCTCGCTACGTGGCAAACGTATGCTTCCGAAAAGCGAACTCATGATTTATGAAATGATAGCCAACTGTAACTGGACGCGTCCTATCTACATGGCCATTACGGTGGGTGGAGAAAACTACGGTAACCTGGGCGACCACTTTATCCAGGAAGGCTTGGCCAGCCGTATCACACCGTTCAACACCAAACGCATCGGCACGACCATCGACTCTGAAAAGATGTATGACAACATCATGAACAAATTCAAGTTCGGCGGACTGGACAATCCTGATATCTACCTGGACGAGACGGTTATGCGCATGTGCTGGACACACCGTAACATCTTTGCCGTACTGGTGGAACAGCTTATTAAAGAAGGTAAAAAGGACAAGGCCCGGAAAGCATTGGAATATTGCGAGAAAGTGATTCCGACGACTACCGTCCCCAACCATATACGCAGCGGATCGGCCGAAATAGCCAACAGCTGGATTGCCGTTGGCGACAAGGCTCGCGCTGAGAAGATCCTGACCGACCTGCTTGTCAACGCCAAGGAATACATCGACTGGTACTTGACGCTGGACAACAACCGCTTGGGTACCTATGCCAGCAACTACGTGATGCAGTTACGCATCATGGGCGGCGCCACCTACCGGATGGAACAGTGCAACGAAAAGGCGGCACAACAATGGCAGGCCACACTCAGCCAGTACACCAAAATGTTTGAAACCCGTTTAGGAATATCACTGACTGAATAACGTAAAGCTCCATCGGACATGATCATTGAGCAACCCTCTATCTGGCTCCGCTGGCTTTATCCTCACGCCTTATGGCGGATGGACCGTAACGAAAAAGCTGTCTATCTTACTTTTGATGACGGTCCTATCCCGGAGGTGACTCCTTGGGTGCTGGATGTACTCGACCGCTACGGCGTGAAAGCGACATTCTTCATGGTGGGAGACAATGTGCGCAAACATCCGGAGGTGTTCCAAATGGTAAAAGAACGCGGACACCGCCTGGGCAACCACACATACAACCACATGGGAAGCATGCGCCACAGTGTGGGTAAGTACATGCGGAATATAGAAAAAGCAAACGAGCTGATCGGTACAGACCTGTTCCGCCCACCTCACGGATGGATGAAATGGCTGGTTTACGAAGCTGTGAGACACCGTTACCGCATTGTAATGTGGGACTTGGTGACACGAGATTACAGTACCAAGCTCAACGGACGGGATGTACTCCTGAATGTACGCCGGTATGCACGGCCGGGAAGCATCATTACGTTCCACGACTCGCTTAAGAGTGAAGACAAACTGATCTATGCCCTGCCACGGGCCATTGAATGGTTACAGTCGCAAGGCTATGCCTTCAAAGTGTTTGACTAATGGAAACCCCTACACACACGCTTGATAGCATAAAAGCCGAGGCCAAACGCCTCGGTTTTTATGCATGTGGGGCAGCTCCGGCCTCAACCCTGGATACCGAGAACCAAGGTTTCTACCGGAAATACATCGCTGAACAGCGGCATGCCGGAATGGCGTATATGGAACGCAACACCGACAAACGCCTCAACCCCACACTGCTAATGCCTGAAGCCAGAACCCTTATCAGTGTAGCGTTAAACTACTATCCGGCACAAACCTTGCCGCCTGACCATTACGCCTTTGCTTACTATGCCTATGGTCGTGACTACCACGACCTGATGAAAGAACGGCTCGCCCAACTGCTTGCTGCCATTACCCACGCCGACGGCACGCCCGTCCAAGGCCGCGTATTCTGCGACACGGCACCGCTGGCCGAACGTTATTGGGCCTGGCGCTGCGGACTGGGCTGGACAGGCAAAAATACCCAACTCATCATTCCCCGGGCCGGCAGTTACTTCTTCTTGGGAGAACTGCTCATCGACGCCACACTCGATGCCTACGACCACCCGCAGCCCAACCGGTGTGGAAACTGTTCCCGTTGCCTGGAGGCCTGTCCTACACAGGCGCTCTCCGCCCCCGGCAAACTCGATGCCGGGCGTTGTCTGTCCTACCTCACCATTGAACATCGCGAACCGTTTCCCGACACCTTCACCCTGCCCCACACCATTTACGGCTGCGACCGTTGTCAGCAGGTTTGCCCCTGGAACCGTTTTGCCATCCCTACCAACGAACCCCACCTGGCACCCAACCCTCAATTTCTGGCAATGACTCCCGACGACTGGCACCATCTTACCGTTGAACAATACCGCACACTCTTTAAAGGAAGCGCCGTGAAACGTACCAAATTCGAAGGCCTCACACGCAACATTGCCGCCGCCAAACGCCACTCCGACCGGGAGTGACCACTCCTTTTTCGCAGACCAAAGGCCGAATCAGTCCATTTATTTCCAATAACTCCCTGGTTCTTCGTCCGAAATAACCTCTTTTTCACGCTTTTTAATTCAAAAAAAGCTTGTATCTTTGCACGGATATGACTCCGCACGATTTCACCAAGCTACTGACTCACACCGTAGATGAGTTGTCCAACGTCTCGGCCATGCCGGGACTCTTTCACCAACACCGTCACGGCGACCCTCTGCCTATCGGGCATCCCTTCCTCGGGAGAAGTGTTGAAAGAAATCATCCAGCTATGCCGCGCCATTTTGTTTCCCGGTTATTTTGGCAAGCCCACCGTGGACAGCGCTACCATACACTACACCATCGGAGTAAACATCGAACGCCTTTTTGCACTTTTATGCGAACAAATAGAAGCTGGCCTTTGTTTCACATCTTCCTGTTGCGAAAACAAACAAATCATGAGCGACCGTGCTGCCATGATGGCTGCCGACTTCATCGTTCGCCTGCCCCAAATGCGCTATACGCTTTCAACCGACGTCGAGGCCGCCTACCAGGGTGATCCGGCAGCCGAAAGCTTTGGTGAGGTTATCAGCTGTTATCCGGTCATCAAGGCCGTCAGCAACTACCGCATCGCCCACGAGTTGCTCCTCATCGGCGTTCCCCTTATTCCCCGTATCATCACGGAAATGGCACACAGCGAGACCGGCATCGACATACACCCCGCCGCGCAAATAGGCCACCACTTCACCATCGACCACGGTACGGGTGTGGTGATCGGCGCTACGTGCATCATTGGCAACCACGTCAAACTGTACCAGGGCGTCACGTTGGGAGCGAAAAGCTTTCCGCTCGACGACCAGGGAAATCCCATCAAGCGCATCCCACGCCATCCCATTCTGGAGGATCATGTCATTGTCTATTCCAATGCAACCATCCTGGGACGCATCACCATCGGCAAAGGCGCCACCATCGGCGGCAACCTTTGGGTAACCGAAGACGTACCGGCCGGAGGACGCATCGTACAACGTAAAAACACGAAACAATAATAAATGGAAACTGAATTCGAACTCATAGCCAAAACCTTCCAGGGACTAGAGGAGGTACTGGCCAAAGAGCTTACTAACCTGGGGGCCAACAACATCCAAATAGGCCGCCGAATGGTCTCATTCACTGGAGACAAGGCCATGATGTACCGGGCCAACCTGGCACTCCGCACCGCTGTGCGCATCCTGAAACCCATCAAGCACTTCAAAGCACATACTGCCGACCAGGTGTACGATGCCGTCAAATCAATAGACTGGAAACAATATCTCACCCTGCAAACCACTTTTGCCGTCGACTCCGTGGTCTATTCACAAGAGTTCCGCCACTCCAAATTTGTGGCTTACAAGGTAAAAGACGCCATCGTCGATTACTTCCGTGAGGAAATGGGGCAACGCCCCAACATACGTGTCACCAACCCCGACATCAAACTCAACATCCATATTGCCGAAGACAGCTGCACACTTTCGCTGGACTCGTCGGGCGAGAGCCTGCACCACCGCGGCTACCGGCAAGCAACGGTCGAGGCTCCTATCAACGAAGTGCTGGCAGCCGGAATGATACTGCTGACCGAGTGGAACGGACAATGCGACCTGATAGACCCCATGTGTGGTTCGGGTACAATCGCCATCGAGGCGGCCCTCATCGCCCGCAACATCATGCCGGGTATCTTCCGCAAAGAGTTCGCCTTCGAAAAGTGGCAAGACTTCGACCGTAACCTGCTTGACACCGTTTACAATGACGACTCGCAGGAACGCGACTTTAACCACACCATCTATGGATACGACCTGAACCAAAAGGCTATCGAAGGCGCACTGGCCAACGCCAAAGCGGCCGGCGTTCTGCGCGAAGTCACCTTCCAACAACGGCCCTTCCAGGAATTCACACGGCCCGAACAGCCCTCTGTCATCATCACCAACCCTCCCTATGGCGAACGCATCTCAACACCCGACCTGTTAGGACTGTACCGTACCATTGGCGAACGGCTCAAGAAAGAGTTCTGTGGCAACGAGGCGTGGATTCTGAGTTACCGGGAAGAGTGTTTCGATCAGATAGGCCTCAAACCCAGCATCAAGATACCGCTCTACAACGGCGCTCTCGACTGCGAGTTCCGCAAATACGTACTCTTTGACGGCAAGCTGAGCGAATTCCGCGGAGCAGGCGAAGACCTGAAAACCGACGACGAACGCCGGCGCATGGCCGAAAAGAAGCGCTTCAAGCAACACCGTGAGTTCAAAGACCGCATCGGTGAGGAAGAGGACAATACCGAAGGCATTCCGGCCTATATCCTGCGCAAGCACCGCGATTTCGAAGAAAACCGCCTGCGCGAGGAACGGCGCATCCATCGCGAAAGTCGCGAGCCACGTTCCGAACGGAAACCATTCCGCCGGGACGATCGCAACGACAACGGTCCAAGATCTGCTTACCGGTCCGACAAGCCCCGCAACGACCGTAACCGCTCCTTCGGACGCGGCGAAAACGCCCCCTACGAACGGGAACAACGTTCATACGGTGAGAATCGCGAACGCCGCTCTTTCGGACGTGACGGAAAGCCCGTTCAGCGCGACAACAAACCTGCAAACCGTGACTTCAAAAAGAAACGTTATGAAGATTAAGCACCTTACTCTTACTCTGTTGGCCCTGCTAACAATGACCACAACCATGGCACAGACCAAAAAAAGTTTCACACTCAACGACCTGCTCTCGGGCGGCAACACTTTTTGGAATTTGCGTCCGCAAACCATGTATGCAACCTGGTGGGGAGACAAATTGATACAGCAAGAACTCGACCAACTGGTTGAAATTGACGCTAAAGGGCGCAAGCGCACCCTCTTTACCCTCAACCACGTCAACCAGTGGGCCGGACTGGACGAACGCACCAAGCTACGCAGCCTCTATAACGTGACATTCCCCTATGCCAACGAAACACAACTGCTGGTAAACAACGGCAAAGAGGCCATTCTCATTGACTTCCGCACCGGACAAACCGTATGGAGACAGCCGCGCATCGAGGGACAAAGCCATGTGGACTGGTGCGCCGCTTCGCGCCACAAAGCCTATGTGAAGGAACACAACCTCTATGTGCAAACCGCCGACGGCCAGATACGCCAGGTATCAACCGACGGTTCGCGCGAACTGGTCTACGGACAAAGCGTCCACCGGGACGAGTTCGGCATCAACAAGGGTACGTTCTGGAGTCCCAAAGGCACATTGCTGGCCTTCTACCGCATGGATCAAAGTATGGTGACCGACTATCCGCAAGTGGACATTTCGGAGCGCCCTGCTGCCTACAATCCCGACAAATACCCTATGGCCGGTATGACCAGCCACAAGGTTACAGTAGGTATCTTCAATCCCCTTACGGGAGAAACCGTCTACTTGCAGGCAGGCGACCCTACCGACCGTTACTTCACCAACATCAGCTGGTCACCCGACGAGCAGACTATCTACCTCATCGAACTGAACCGTGATCAGAACCATGCGCAGCTGATCAGCTACGATGTAAAGACCGGCCAACGCATCAAGGTGCTTTACGAAGAACGTCATCCCAAGTACGTACACCCCAAGCACGGACTCACCTTCCTGCCCTGGGACAACAATCAGTTCATTTATCAGAGCGAAAAAGACGGTTACAACCATCTTTACCTGTTCGACACTACCGGAAAACAGCTGAAACAGCTGACACAAGGTAAATTCGTAGTACTCGACATCTTGGGCTTCAACACAAAAACCAAGAGCGTCATCATCAAAAGCACCGAGTGTTCGCCATTGCAAAACAACCTGTTCAGCGTCAACGTGAAAACCGGCAAGCGTACCCTCCTCGACAGCGGAGACGGTGTACACAACGGAAGCCTTTCGGCCAGTGGTGCTTACGTGCTCGACCGTTACAGTTCTCCTACGGTAGCCGGCAGCATCAACCGCATTGCCACCGCCACCGCCCACAAAGAGAATCTGCTCACCTCTGAAGATCCGTGGAAGGAATACAACGTTCCCGAAATAAGCTGCGGAAGCATCAAAGCTGCCGACGACAGCACCGATCTCTACTACCGGCTTGTGAAGCCCGTCAACTTCGATGCTTCCAAAAAATATCCCACCGTCGTGTACGTTTACGGCGGACCGGGACTACGCAACGTGGAAGCCAGCCGCAACTATGCTGCCCGCGGATGGGAAATCTACATGGCCCAGAAAGGTTACGTCGTATTTGTACTCGACAACCGTGGCAGCAAGGATCGTGGGCTGACCTTTGAGAACGTCACGTTCCGCCATCTGGGCGTTGAGGAGATGAAAGACCAGATACGCGGTGTGGAATTCCTCAAGACACAGCCCTACGTCGACGCCAACCGCATGGGCGTACACGGATGGAGTTTCGGCGGTTTCATGACCACCAACCTGATGTGTACCTATCCTGATGTGTTCAAGGTGGGCGTAGCCGGCGGACCGGTTATCGACTGGCACTACTACGAAGTGATGTACGGCGAGCGCTACATGGACACCCCACAGGCCAACCCTGAGGGTTACAAGGGTAGCAACCTGCGCCTGAAAGCGGGTAACCTGAAAGGCCGTCTGCAAATCATCATCGGTTACAACGACCCCGTCTGCGTGCCACAACATGCACTCTCCTTCTTGCGGGCCTGCGAGGATGCCGGTACACAACCCGACTTCTTCGCTTATCCCGGACAAGGGCACAACATGTCCGGCAAAGACATGATTCACTTGCACGAACGCATCACGCGTTATTTCGAAGACTATCTGAAGTAACGTACCTTATCACGCTATTATCAGGCATCCGGAATTCCCCCAGCAGGGAACTCCGGATGCTTTTTTCATAACCGCACACACCATCGCGCAAAACCGTCCTGGGCAGTCCGTGCAAACGAACTGCCCAGACACGCAAAAAAACAACGCCTGCTTCTTTACCTGTTCCCGTATCTTCTTTCGCAGAAATATTGCATCCGACAACCATTTTGAAACCACCCGGATAAAAAACGGAAAAGCTGAGACTGTTCTTAAATCAAGGTACAACACATTAAGCCGCCAATCCTTTCATTTACAGCCAAAGTATAACCAATAAAAATTCGCCACAACGATTCTTTGGAAAGTAGATCTATTAATAAGTAACCAACCCCTTTGCATAACACTGGATTTTAGCTATTTTTGTATGGGATTCGTTGGTCGTACCACATCGTACATCTCTGAAAAACATCCCCATCTCAATTGGCTATCCTTATTGTTCAATACCTTTGCTAAAAATCAACTCCCGATCAGTCATGCCAGACCAATTAAAACATGAAATAACAACTACAAAAAAACACAGATGAATAACGACTATAAAGTTGGTGATTTAATTTACAATGCGGATATCTATGACGGAATGAATACCCAAACAGATGATTTGCTTTTCTACAAACGTTGGATGCCAAAAGACAAAGAAGCCCGCATACTTGAACTCTGTTGCGGAACAGGCAGACTTACAATTCCCCTTGCCCGGGAAGGATTTCACATCTGTGGAGTCGATTACACCCCCTCCATGCTTGAACGAGCTAAATTTAAAGCTTTCGAAGCCGGACTAAATATAATGTTTATTGAAGCAGATATCAGAACACTGGATTTACAAAGACAATACGATCTTATATTTATTCCTTTCAATTCAATCCACCACCTATATCAAAATGACGATCTGTTTCAAACCTTTGATGTAGTCAAAACCCACCTCAAAGAGGAAGGCTTGTTTCTATTCGACTGTTTTAACCCGAATATTCAATACATCGCAGAAGGAGAAAAAGAACAACAAGAAATTGCCACATACACAACCAGCGACGGAAAAGAAATACAGATAAAACAGACCATGTGCTATGAAAACAAGACCCAAATCAATCGCATAAAATGGCATTATTTTATCAACGGAAAGTTTCATTCTATCCAGAATTTGGATATGAGAATGTATTTCCCTCAAGAATTGGATGCTTATTTGAATTATAGTGGCTTCAAGATCCTCCACAAGTTCGGAGGGTTCAAAGAGGGAGCATTCAGTCATGATTCAGAAAAACAGATATTTGTTTGTCGACGTTAGTCCCGACATCCGTTTTTCAGGTAATAATAGGGGCAATGAACAATCCAAAAGAGTACTATCAAATAATCACTATTATACACCTAAATCCCGATTAACACACTGTAAATACAGAAAAACTATCCTATTGCTATCTTTTCAATAAAAAAGCTCAACGTCTGGTGAACGAACACCTGTTGAACGAGCAAGAGTTTTGGGCTAAATATCCTATCCACACACTGGCCAAAGATGAGAAGGCATATGACCAAAGCGGTGCACAGCCACCCAGCGGACGCTGTAATTGGAACGGGACAACCTGGATTCCAACAAACTACATGGTTTTTCACGGTCTGATGAATTACGGTTATCAAACCGAAGCCCGCGAACTGGCAACACGCACCTACGATTTAGTGTACAAGCAAAACAAAGCAACCCGAGAATACTACAATGCCGAGAACGGAGAAGGCTACGGCCGTAATCCTTTTTACGGATGGTCAACCTTGGCCTATCTGATGCCACTTGAATGGGAATGGGAATTGCAATACGATCCCACCCGCATCACCGAAAAACGAATGTTCCCCTTGGTGACATATATCCTAAAGAGCGCTGAATAAATCAAAACACAGCAGATTATTCCTACCCTGTGCGGACATACCTGCTTACACCACATAAAACGGGATAAAGCCACTCAAACTTTCCATCATCACGGCTTTTTCTTCACCATCGGCTACTGTGACATGCCCATCGGTCGCATTCCGCTAAATGCAAATGAGTATAATTTAGTGCAATAAACAGGAAAAAAGTTGCATATCCGTACAAATCACCGTATCTTTGACTATAGAAAACAACAAGGAATTTTTCCGGAAAGTTCTCTTAAAACATTAAGCAATATGATGACAGATAAATTACAAAAAGAACTGAATGTTCAGATCGCCGCCGAGTTGTGGTCGGCCAACCTCTACCTTTCCATGCACTTCTACTTCCTGAATGAAGGTTTGGACGGATTTGCCCATTGGATGAGACAACAGGCTGCCGAGGAAACAGACCATGCTTGCCAGATGGCTGCCTACATGGCTAAACGCGGTGGTATTCCGAAATTGGACAAAATAGACGTTGTTCCCCAAACATGGGACAGCCCGCTGAAGGCTTTCGAAGAAACCTACAAGCACGAATGCCGTGTATCGGGTATGATAGACGCGCTGGTAAAAACCGCTGCTGCCGAGAACGACAACGCCACCCAAGACTTCCTGTGGGGCTTTGTACGCGAACAGGTTGAAGAAGAAGCTACAGCGCTATCCATCGTTGAGAAAATAAAGAGAGCCGGCGATGCAGGTATCCTCTTTATCGACGCACAACTGGGCGGACGTAAATAAACACTCCCCCTGTTACGGGATATACAAACAATGTGGCGGAAGAATTGTGATTGGCTCTTCCGCCACATTGTCTTTTTCTTCATACCGACCCGAAGAATACGTTACACACCATATTCCACACCGAAAATTTGGTTGCTCCCCTTGGGTTTAGTAACTTTGCATACGGGAGTTTACCGCTCCCGTATGTTGAATTTTAAACACATCCCTATATGAAACTTTTACTGTTGGGTAGCGGCGGCCGCGAGCATGCCCTGGCTTGGAAAATAGCCCAAAGTCCGAAGATTGACAAACTCTACATTGCACCCGGAAATGCCGGAACAGCCTTGACGGGCGAAAACGTAGCCATGAAAGCCGACGACTTTGAAGCCATCCGCCAGTTTGTGCTGGACAAAGGCATCGACATGGTGGTGGTTGGCCCTGAAGACCCGTTGGTAAAAGGCATTTACGACTATTTCAAAGCCGACACCCAGTTGGCTGCCATCCCCGTGATAGGCCCTTCGAAGGCCGGCGCCGTGCTCGAAGGAAGCAAGGACTTTGCCAAAGCCTTCATGGCACGTCACGCCATTCCCACTGCCGCCTACCGCACGTTTGACGGCAACCAATTGGAAGAGGGGCTCCGCTTTCTGGAGACGCTGAAAGCTCCCTATGTGCTGAAAGCCGACGGCCTGTGCGCCGGTAAAGGCGTGCTGATAGTGCCCACACTGGAGGAAGCCCGGAAAGAGTTGCGCGAAATGCTGGGCGGAATGTTCGGCACGGCATCGGCCCGCGTGGTGATCGAAGAATTCCTGAGCGGCATTGAATGTTCCGTCTTTGTACTGACCGACGGTACGCATTACCGGATATTACCCGAAGCCAAGGACTACAAACGCATAGGCGAGGGCGACACCGGCCTGAACACAGGCGGAA
The DNA here is from genome assembly GCA_902477365.1 of uncultured Prevotellaceae bacterium. Taxonomy (GTDB): domain Bacteria; phylum Bacteroidota; class Bacteroidia; order Bacteroidales; family Bacteroidaceae; genus Alloprevotella. Next base: position 876 of record CABSGW010000037.1, on the reverse strand, counting down.
TGGGCAGCGTATCGCCCGTACCTTTTGCAACCGGTGAATGGATGCAAAAGGTGGAAGACCGCATTATCCGTCCCACGGTGGAAGGATTGGCTGCCGAAGGTATCGACTACAAAGGATTCATCTTCTTCGGACTGATTAATGTGGCAGGCGAACCGATGGTGATTGAATACAACTGCCGTATGGGCGACCCGGAAACAGAAACCGTTATGCTCCGCATCAAGAGCGATCTGGTGGATCTGTTCGAGGGAGTGGCCGCTGGAAACCTGAACGAGAAAACGCTGGAAACCGACGAACGGGCAGCTGTATGTGTCATGCTGGTTTCAGGCGGTTACCCACAAAGCTACGGCAAGGGATACCCCATCACCGGACTGGACCAAGCCGGTAAAAGCATTCTTTTCCACGCCGGAACAGCCCTGCAGGACGGACAAACGGTAACGGCCGGCGGACGCGTCATCGCAGTCAGCTCATACGGAAAAGACAAAGCCGAGGCTCTGAAAGCATCCATGGACGGTGCACGGGCCATCCAGTTTGAAAAGAAATATTTCCGGTCCGACATAGGCCAAGATCTTTAACGCATTCCCGAACCGTCATGCGGGAAAAACGCTTCCAAAACCAAGTGGCAATCAGTGGTTTCACACTGCCGGTTGCCACTTTCTTCACCCTGCTGATATGGCTGGCAGGCGACTGGGACACCACCGGACACTGGATCTCACTGGTCGTTGTAGGCATTACGGCCTATGCATTGATTGAACTGAACAATGCCCACGCCCTGTTGCGCATACGTAGCCGGCTCACCGGAAGCACTTTCCTGGTTCTCACGGGAAGCTTCACGTTTCTGCACAACAGTCCGCACGTCCTTGTTCCGGCTTTCTGTGC
>CABSGW010000036.1 GCA_902477365.1 uncultured Prevotellaceae bacterium | reverse complement strand
TTTAGGAATACTGAAACGGTGGAAGTCGTGGGAGGCAAACAGCTTCATACCGGCCTTGGCCCATTTGTTGAATCCTTCGTGCAGTTGGACGGCCAAGGTATTTCCCACATGGAGATAGCGCGTTTTGTCTTGGGCGGAGTCACCTACAAAGTAGTTGTCGGCGTAATAATTTTCCGCTTTTTCGTTGGCAATGAACTTGCGGCTGTTGATGTCTGCCCGCAACGTGTGTATAAAGCTGGTAACGGGCACAAATTCGCCTTGCTCTTTCGGTGTTTGGCTGGAGGCTACGGTTCTGGTGGCAATGCTGTCTGTTGTCAATGAGTCAGCCACGGCAACCTCTGTTGTTAACGAGTCGGTTTCAACCGATTTGGAACGGTAAAATCCTATATTGTATTTTTGGGTGTAATAGAACGTATTGACATACAATTTGTTCCACACCTTGTTGAGCATCGTTGGGATGTCCCGGGAATTGTAGCGATTGGGGAAAACTTCGGGATTGGTAATGTAGCGGTCGTCTTCAATACCGCCGTTTTCCGCTGTTTTCAGGTGGTTGGCACTAAAGAATAAGTGGGATGTATAGTTTCTTCCGATATATGACCCGAAAAGCGTTCCGTTGAAATCAGCTGTCGATTGGTTTTCATAATATCCTCGTCCATAGAGATAGTCAAGTTTAAAGCCGAACCCGAGACGTTTGTTGGCATTGACAGCAAAATAGGCCCGTATGCGGTCTTCTCCGTTCGTCTTGTCGCCGGATTCGTGGTAGGTGATGTTCGTGTAAGGAGAAAGCGTATTGGTAAAGAACAGCTCATTAGGCTGCGTCAGGAAAAAGTCGTAGGGATGGGTGAAAATGAAGTCTCCTTTGGGATTCCGTCGCATGAAGATGCGATGGTAGCGGGGCGATCCCATGTTCCCCAAGGTATTATATTCTCCCTTAATGCCCTCAGTAAAGCCCGTATTTTGGAATAAGTGTGGAAGGGTGTCGGTTGCAGTGGGGATAATGTCGCCAAACCGTTCATTAATCTTCCACATATAATAGCCGATAGGTACGTCTTTAGTGGTCACGGAATCGGCTGTTGTTTTGAAGTGTGAACCGCTGCGATCGTCCAGACGATTGTTATTATAGTCTAAGACTGATTGTGCCCGAATGCTTCCGAACAGGGTGAAAACGAATATGAAAGAGATGATTTTTTGCATATGCGCGCAAAGATACAAAGAAAAACAATAAGGAGAAACCTGTCAACTTGTGAAAGTTTCTCCTTTATCTTATGTGTGATGGGCAATTTAGTATTCTCTATGAATTATTTCCATTCCTTGTCGGATGGCTTTCTCATTCATGGCTACTAAATGCTGGTGACGTTCGGGAAGGGTTTCCCGTAAGGAGCTAATTACATTCTCAATGCTTACGATCGGATGTATTTTTAATAGTCCTCCTAAAACAATCATGTTAAAGGCCTTCATCATCTTCAGATCGGCAGCAGCATCCATAGCATCGATGCGGAAAATGGATATGTCGGTACGGGTGGGCGGATCGGAGACACCGAATCCGTCATAAATTAGTGTTCCTCCGGGTTTTAGCTTGTGTTCGAACTTGTCTAAGGAGGGCTGATTGAGCAGAATAGCCGTATCGAATTGGCTTAGTATCGGTGATGAAATAGGGGTACTGCTGACAATTACGGTTACATTGGCGGTTCCACCACGTTGTTCGGGACCGTAGGCCGGCATCCAGGTCACTTCTTTTCCTTCTCTCATTCCGGCATGAGCCAATATCTTACCCATCGAAAGCACACCCTGGCCTCCGAATCCGGCTATGATGATTTCTTCTTTCATACAGTTTGGGGAGTTTCGTCTTTTATGTCACCAATGGGGTAAACGTTAAACATGTTTTCTTCCATCCAGCAATTTGCTTCTTCGGGACTCATTTTCCATCCCGAGCTGCATGTCGATACAATTTCAACTAAATTAGAGCCGATGCCGTTCATTGAATTTTCAAAGGCGTGACGAATGGCCTTTTTGGCTTTTCGGATGGCCGCTACGGTGTGTACGCTCTGTCTGCTGACAAATGCCGTACCGGGTAGTGATGCTGCAATTTGTGTGATGTTGAGCGGGTGTCCATGGAGGGTTACATCGCGTCCATAGGGACATGTGGCGGTTTTCATGCCCATCAGGGTTGTTGGGGCCATCTGTCCACCGGTCATTCCGTAGATGGCATTGTTTATGAAAATGATGGTGAAGTGTTCGCCACGGTTGAGGGCATGTATGGTCTCAGTAGTACCGATACAAGCCAAGTCGCCATCACCTTGATAGGTGAAAACCAGGCGGTCGGGCCATAATCGTTTGCAGGCTGTAGCCAACGCCGGTGCTCTTCCGTGTGCGGCCTCTTGCCAATCGATGTCGAGATAACGGTAGGCAAAGACGGCACAACCCACCGGGCAGATACCGATGGTACGCTCTTCCAGTTGCATCTCTTCGATGATCTCTGCTATTAATTTGTGTGCAACTCCATGTGAACATCCCGGACAGTAATGCATCGGCACTTCGTTCATGAGTGTCGGTTTTTGATAGACCAGATTGCCGGGTTGTATGATTTCTTCTCTTGTCATTACAGTGTTGTTTTATCGCATATAGCGAATGATGACTTCAGCTATCTTGACGACAACTGCAATCAACCCTGTACCCATAAACAGCATAGAGTATTGTGGCATAGGAAGTGCCATGTAGATAATCATGGCTGCAAGCGCTGCCAACATAAAGATGATGTTCAGTGTGTTGCGCAATGCCAATTTGTTGTTAGACTCTCTGCCGTTTCTTCCGCGTGGGATGATGGGGTCTTCAGGCGATTGGTTGTTATTCATTTGTTTGAATGAGTTTTTCGTTTATAGCTGTGATTATTTCATCGGGATCGGGTACAATGCCCCCCAGGCGTCCGAAATGTTCCACTTTGGCTGTTCCGTTGACGGCTAACCGTACATCGTTCACCATCTGACCTGCGTTGATCTCTGTTACTAAGATGCCTTTGCAATGTTGGCCGAGTTCGTAAACCTCCTGTGTGGGGAAGGGCCATAGGGTGATGGGGCGGAAAAGTCCAACTTTTAAACCTTGTTGGCGTGCTGTTTCAACTGCTTTCAGGGAGATACGTGCTGCCGATCCGAAGGCAACGATGATGTAGTCGGCATCGTCGCAATACAGTGTCTCGTAACGCACCTCGCGTTGGCGTATTTCAGCATATTTTTGTTGCAAATGCAGATTACGGGCCTCCATAGTAGCTGGATCCAATTCCAATGACGTGATGATATTGGGTTGCCGTTTTTTCAGGCCGTGTCCGTTGGCAGCCCACGGGCATTCTGCTGCAATTTCCTCTTCGGTACGGCGGGGTTTGTAGGGAGGAAGCACCAGTTTTTCCATCATTTGTCCGATGACACCGTCTGAAAGTATCATGACCGGATTTCGGTAGCGGAACGAGAGCGTAAAGCCCAGTTCCACAAAATCAGCCATCTCCTGCACCGAGGCGGGAGCTAACACAATCACGTTATAGTCACCGTTTCCTCCACCTCGGGTAGCTTGGTTGTAGTCGCTTTGACTGGGTTGGATGGTTCCTAGTCCGGGACCGCCACGTTGTACGTTTACGATGAGACCGGGCAGTTCGGCACCGGCCATGTAAGTGATACCTTCCTGCATAAGGGCGACGCCGGGGCTGGAAGAGGAGGTAAAGGCGCGTTTACCCGAAGCACCGGCTCCATACACCATGTTGATGGAAGCCAGCTCGCTTTCAGCCTGAAGCACCACCATGCCGGTGGTCTCCCAGGGTTTCAGCATGGCCAGTGTTTCCAGTATTTCCGATTGAGGGGTGATGGGATAACCAAAATAACCGTCACATCCACATCGTATGGCAGCATGGGCTATCGCCTCATTCCCTTTCATTAAGACAATTTCTTTTTCTTCCATGATGCTTTATTCTTCCTCTTTTTTACGATATACGGTGATGCATCCGTCCGGGCATACGATAGCGCATGAACTACAGCCTGTACAGGCATCTTCGTTTATCATTTCCATATAAGGATAACCTTTATGGTTGACTTTTTTAGTTGCGAGTGCGAGAAGGTTGAACGGACAAGCCACTGCGCACAGATTACAACCTTTGCAGCGATTGGTGTCAACAACGATAGCTCCTCTTATTTTACTCATGTGTGTTTAAACCGTATTATTGATTATACATGTCTTTGTTATAAAAATCCAGAATGTCTATCAGCATCGCGTGGGCTTCAGCTGCCGGGCTGTCCGGATTGAGGGCAATAGCTTCTAAATAGTTTTCAATGGCTCGTTGCCAATTTTCCTCTTTGCGGTAAGCATTTCCCCTCAAATAAAAGAGTGCATCGTTCGTTGGCTGATCAACCAGCAACTGGTCTAATGTTTGGATAGCACTTTGGGTTTCTCCTTTTTCGATTAAGGTTTTCAGCGTGCTTATATCATACATAATATACTCTCTTTATTTTTATGTGATGCAAAGATACACTTAATTCGATAACTGCCTGTTTTCAGTTCAATTTTAAAAACTAATTAATACAAAATACAGGTATATTAACTTGATTATATTTATATATTTGTCTGATATATAGATATGATATGAATAATATTATATTAGTTTCTGTTGAAACGAAATGGGGATTTTGAATTGTTATGAAACGTGAATAATTGCACGTAGTTAACGGGTTTTGTGCAACATTTTTACGGAGAAAATAATCGTTTATGCAGATATGGATGGGGAAGCTTAAAGGTGGCTTTTGGAATAAGAAATGGGATAGTCGTTTTCGGGATGTTGTTTTTTTGAATGAGGGTGTTCGTGATGTGCTGTACTGCAGTGGCTGATAGTCTCCGTTTACGTGATGTCTTTTATATGTGAAGGGGATGAGGACAGTAAAAGCGGTAAACGGTAGATAGAGGATGAATCGGTGAGGTGGGTGATCTTTCTGATAACGGGTTGTACGTACTGGGCATCTCGTTTCAAGAAGAAGCCCAGTACGTTTTTCGGAGCATATGTGTCCGTATGAACCAAACAGGCTGTTTGAAAAACGTAAATGGTAAGTACCTGGCGTATGAAAGGTACTCAAGGGAAAAGTTTCCTGATAGTAGTCGGAATTAAAAATGCGACACTCGGAATTGCCAAGTGTCGCATGATAAGAAATAGAGCAGAAGCCTTTTTTATTCCTCCTCTTCTTCAACGTATACTACACGTTTAACGATTTTCTTACCACCCATTACGGCATGGCGTGATTTGGAAAACAGTTCGTTTTTCCGGTCAATGGTCTTTTGGCGGAATTTGCCTGTAATACGTGCCAATTTTCCTTTGCTGTTGATAGCATGTTCATCGGTGATCCAGTCTTCTGCATTGATGACATTTCCGTTATTGAAGTTACGTCCTTCTTCGTAAATATAACGTATCCGTCTCATCGTCGCTTTGTAGGAATTGTCCTTGCACTCGAATATCAATTGGTAATAGAAAGAGGTGAAATCGCTGACCCATGCCTTGCGTTTAAAATAAAGTGTTTCTTCTATACTGGCCACGATGAGGCCTTTCGCAGCATCCGTTTCGGTGATGCGCGATTGGGGTAGTTGGTTTTCAGACTTAATGAGGTTTTGCGTAAAAACCAGAAGGGAGTCGAATATTTGCTGTTTTGTTTTGTTCTTTACATTGAATTGTTTCTCAAAAACAACACTTCCGTCTACTACGGGCACTGCACCTTTCAGGTATTCGGTCGCTGCATTGTCTGTTTGTTGTGCCATGGTTGCCAACGGAAAGAAAGCCATCAGAAGGATTATTAATTGCTTCATAAAAGATGATATGATTAGTTTGAATACTTATTTGCCGGACAAATATAGAAAAAAGAAACCATTCTATCATGGTTTCTTCTCTTAAAAAAGTTCATAAAGCAGGATTGGGCGGGTTATCCCAACAGATGTGCTTCCAGGTAGTCTTGCAGTTCCTTTTTGTAGTTCTTTGAAAGGGGGATGTGTTTTGAACCGACAACAACATTTTCGCTTTCCATTAACCGGATTTTATCCATCCGTACAATATAAGACCGGTGTACGCGTAAAAACTGGTTGGAGGGTAGGTTCTCTTCCAGTGTTTTCATGTTCATAAGCGTGTAAACCGGTTTGTCAGCTGTTATGGTGAAAATGCGCACGTAGTCTTTATATCCTTCTACATATAGAATGTCCTCCAGGTTGATGCGTATCAGTTTATGTTCGCTTTTCACATAAATGGCATTCCGTTCCTCGTTAGGGGAAGGGGCGGCCTTGCGGGTTAATTCGAACCATTTCATCGCCTTTTGCGCTGCTTCCAAAAACTGGTTGTAACTGATGGGTTTTAGCAGATAGTCCAGAGCGTTGACGCGGTATCCTTCCAAGGCATATTGCTGGAAGGCGGTGGTAAAAACAATGCGCGTATTGGTTGTAACCATGCGTGAAAACTGTATGCCGTCCAAGTCCGGCATCTGAATATCAAGGAATAAAAGGTCTACCGGATGGTCCGGTAATTGTTCCATGGCTTCAATCGCGCTGCTGTATCGGCCGGTCAGTTGCAGAAAGGGGGTTTTCAACGCATAGCTTTCCAGCAAGTCTAATGCCAGAGGCTCATCGTCAACTATCGCACAAGTCAGAGTCATGTTTTTTGGAGGTTTGAATGGTTAATGAAGATATATAGGTGTTGGTTACTTCGTTTACCCCTTTCATCCAGATGTAACGGCCAGGGTAGAGCAGTTCCAGGCGCTGTTGTACTTGAGCCAGTCCTATTCCGCTTCCGCTCTTGTCTTTGGGTGTTTTGGGATAATTGGAGTTTTCTATTTGGCAAGATACATCTTTTCGTGCATTTACACTCATCTTGATTGAAATAAAACTAGGTTTTTGGGGACTAATGCCATGTTTGAATGCATTTTCTACCAATGAGATGAATATTAGTGGAGCTACCGGGATGTGTGTTGCTCCTTCGATGTTCATGTCGACGATGATCTGTACATTGGAAGCCATACGGATGCGCATCAGTTCGATGTAGGTATGTAGGAAGTCAACCTCCTTCTGCAACGCAACGTAAGTTTGCTGATTCTCGTAGAGTAAATAGCGGAGCATCGAGCTTAACTCTTGAATGGCAGCTTGCGCTTTTTCCGTGTTGAAAGCCGTAAGTGCGTAAATGTTGTTGAGTGTATTCAATAAGAAATGAGGATTTATTTGATTGCGCAGGTTTTTGAGTTCTGCTGCCGTGCGGCCTAGTTCGGCTTCTTTGCGGGCTGCTTCCGATTTGCGCCATTCCATACTGAGCCGGGTTACTACTCCCATGGCAGCAAAGAAGATCAACATACAGCCGTCTCGCAACATAAAGAGCCAGCGTGGCGGCAGGTTGGCCATGCGTTCGTGGTGATGCGGATTGGCAGGCATCAGGGCTTGAAATCCGTAACTGAGTAATATGAAGAGGAAGAGTATAAGCAATGTTTCGTATAAGAAGAACTGTTGCTTTTTCCCTCGCAGAAAGAGTTTGGGGGTCAGCCCTAAATAATTGGCATAAAAGATGACACACAGGATACAAGGAAACAGGCTTCCTAACAGGTATTTCTCCCAGTCTATTCCGTGGCCGTAGCTCATGAATAGTAACGGAGAGGCAAACAGGAATAGCCAGGCAAGTAAATGCATGGCTATTTCCAAAGAATGGGATAAAGTGTTGTTACGGTTCATTATTCGTATCGGATTGCTTCAATTGGATCTAGTTCGGCGGCCTTTTTTGCTGGATACCATCCAAAAAATATGCCGGTGGCAGTGCACACGAGGAAGCTGATTACAACGCTCCATGGTTGAATGTATATGGGCCATTGGGCAAAGATATTGACACCGACGGATGCCGCAATGCCCAAGATAACACCTATGACACCACCTGTGAAACTCAGGAGTACGGCTTCGATCAGGAACTGGTTGAGGATGTCCATACCTCTAGCTCCAACCGACATGCGCAGACCTATTTCTTTTGTCCGTTCTGTGACTGACACGTACATGATGTTCATGATGCCGATACCGCCTACAATAAGCGATATGCAGGCAACGCAGAGCAGAAGGGTGGTCATCAGGTCGGATGTGGAGTTCATCATGCTGGCCAGTTCTTGTTGGCTACGGATTGTAAAGTCGTCTTCGTCCGCTTCTTTCAGTTTATGGTTGGTACGTAACAAGTCGCTGATGTCTTCAATGGCTTTGTCGGTCAGATCTTCGGTCAGTGCCGAACAGTTGATTCCTTGTAAATAGGTTACAGCCAGAATACGTTTCATGACGGTGGTGTAAGGTGCTAGTACCAAGTCGTCTTGGTCCATGCCGAATGAATTGTATCCTTTGGACTTCAGCACACCGACAATCCGGAACGGGATGGAATTGAAGCGGATTACCTTACCAATCGGATCTTCTCCGTTGGTGAACAGATTGTCTACTATTGTTTTCCCTACGACGCATACTTTGGCACTCGTTTGGATATCCTGTTCCGTGAAGCAAGCTCCATCTTCAATCTTGAGCTGGCGGATGGTCAGATAATCAGGGCTGACTCCGTATAGAGTAGACGGGGCATTGTTGTTGCCGTTGATAAATTGTCCGGAACTGTTTACACTTGGACTGATAGCTGCTACGTATTTGGCATCGTTACACAAGGTCTCATAATCCTTCAGTTTAAGTGACTGCATCTCACTGGCATCCTTACGCACACCGCCTGGTCCGCGGTCTTGTCCGGGATGAATCATGATCATATTCGATCCCATTTCGGCTATTTGTGCCTGAATGCTTTTCTTTGATCCCTGTCCGATGGCCAGCATGGTGATTACCGAGGCCACACCGATTATAATTCCGAGCATCGTGAGGAACGATCGTAACTTATTGGCTGCAATCGCCCGGAATGCTATTTTAAATAAATTCTGTATATTCATTGTTGAGGCATATATAGGTCTATTAATCTTCGTCCTGAGGAGTCGGCAGTTGTGCCAAAGCTTCTGCGGCAGACAGTATGTGCTGGTTTTCTATGTCCTCTTTGATGGATCCGTCCCTCAATACAATGTTACGGCTGCTGTATTGGGCTATCTCTGGATTGTGGGTCACGAAAATGATGGTGCGTCCTTCACGGTGAAGTTGCTGCAATAGAACCAGAATTTCAAAAGAGGTGCGTGTGTCCAGGTTACCGGTGGCCTCGTCGGCCAAAATGACAGCCGGATTGTTGACCAGTGCCCGGGCTATGGCGACACGTTGCATCTGTCCGCCCGACATTTGGTTCGATTTATGGTAAAGACGTGTTCCCAATCCTACCATTTTCAGCGACTCGATAGCGCGTTCATGACGCTCTTTGGCCGATACTGAAGCATTATACATGAGTGGTAACTCTACGTTTTCCACCGCTGTTGTTTTGGGTAGTAAATTGTAATTTTGAAAGACGAAACCAATTTTCCGGTTGCGGAGAACGGCTCGTTCCCTGCGTTTCATCTTTCGAACGGATACACCATCCAGAAAGTACTCTCCGCTAGTGGGGGTGTCCAGGCAGCCCAGTTGGTTGAGTAGGGTTGATTTGCCCGAGCCGGATGTACCCATGATGGTTACAAACTCCCCTTCGTGTATTTTGAATGAGACTCCGCGTAAGGCGTGTACTTTCTCGTCACCGACGATAAAGTCTCTCTTTACGTTTTGTAGCTCAATAACTACCTTTTTGTTCTTTTCCATAACCAGCCATTTATTTTTTATCCTTCTTCTTGCTAGGAGGTCCTGGGGCAAAAGGACTCTTCTCGGTAGCGCCTTCTTCGGCTATGGCGTCATTTGTTTCAGCCGTTGCGTTTTTAACATCAATCACAACCTGACTTCCGGCACCGATTCCGCTGATAATCTCTGTCCGCGTTCCGTTTGTGATACCGGTCTTGACTGCATGCGCCTTGAACGTATTGCCTTCGTGTGTCCACACTTTGATGTTGCCGGTGCAATCAATGATCTTCTCTTTTTTTCCGACCAGTTCTACATTAGGCGTGAATCGGAGGGCTTTGGACGGTACGCTCAAGATACCCTCCCGTTCCAGTGTATGAATGGTTACATTGGCCGTCAGTTCCGGTTTCAATTTTAAGTCTTTGTTTGGTGCGGAGATTACCACCTCATAAGTTACAACATTGCTTTCGGTGGTACCTTTTTGGCGTACTTGGGTAACGGCTCCTTCAAAGGTGTCTTTCGGATATGCGTCTACGTTGAATGTCACACGCTGGCCTTCTTTTACCTCGCCTATATCTGCTTCGTCCACATCAGCAATTACACGCATATCTGTGAGGTCTTGTGCGATGGTAAACAAAGTCGGTGTGCTATAACTGGCTGCAACGGTCTGACCTTCTTCCACGTCTTTACTCAGGACTATTCCGTCAATCGGTGAAGTAATGGTGGCGTATCCCAAGTTGGTTTGTGCTTTGGCCACACTTTCTTTTTGCATGTTATAACTGTTCTGTGCTTTACGGTACGAGAGACGGGCCGATTCAAACTCGTCGTGGCTGATGTATCCCTTTTCGTGTAGGGTTGTCATCCTTTTTATGTTGGCCTCTTGATAGTCCAGTTCACTTTTAGCGCTTGCCAGATTACTTTTGGCGCTGTTTAGTTCGCTGATGAGGTTTGTTTTATCCAGCTCGGCTATGATCTGACCTTTTTTCACCACGCTGTTATAGTCTACGTACAGTTTACTGATGATGCCGGACACCTGCGTTCCCACCTCGACTTCGGTCACAGGTTCGATGGTTCCTGTTGCCGTCACACTGTTGCCGATAGTAGCTTTTTCAACAGTGGCTGTTTCATAGTCTAATGTTACCTGTGTGCCGTTGCCGCCTCCTATAAATAAAATTCCGGCAGCAACCACTGCCACACCGGCCACTACGCCAATGATAGTTTTCTTTGTCATATTGATTTTTATTATTGATTACAGATTAATGTTTTCTCCCCCATAAAATTTCAAAAGCTGCATGTTGAGCAATGTTGTGTATTTGCTTTGCAACATTTCCTGTTGTGCGCTTAACAGGTTGGTCCGGCTGGTGGTCAGTTCCACCAGATTCTTCAGTCCGAGGCGGAATTGTTCATCCATTTGGTCATAATTCAGTTGTGCGCTTTTCACGCTGCTTTTTGCTGCCTCGTATTTCTGTTGGTTACTGATGGCATTCAGCCAATAAGTCTCGATGGAACTGTATAGTTCTTTTTGCTTATCTTGTAAGTCCAGCTGAGCGGTAAGCCGGTTTATTTGCGCTTTTTCTACCGCACTTTTGTTCTCCCGGTTGGTAAAGATAGGAACGGAAACCGTAAGTCCCACGCTTCCGTTGAGGTTTTGTTTCATTTGATCGAAGAACTTTTCCGATGTACCGGTCATGTGGTTGTCACCAATTCCGGCCGTCAACCGTATGGAAGGCATGTAACCCGCTTTGGCTATATCCAAATTCAACTTCGCCGCTTCACAGTTCAGTTTGCTGCTTTTTATTTCCGGTCGAAGTTCCAGCGCGGCTTGGTAGATTTCCGCTTTGTTGGGAATAAGTGACGCTACGGCTTCCTCGGTCTCCACCAGTGGGGCTATTTCCATTTCTTCTATTTCTGTTAGTTCCAGCAGTTGCTTCAATTGTAGCTTGTAGTTGGCCACTTGGGTCTTTGCATTGACCACATCGTAACGTCCCGTTGCGGTCTGAGCCTCCAGTTGTGCCAGTTCGCTCTTCGACAGTTTGCCTTGGTTCAGCATTTCCTGTCCGCGTTCCAGTTCGGCTTCATCACTTTTCAATAATGCCTCGTTCACGGTGACAGCTTCTTGTGAATAAAGTATTTGGATATAGAGTTGGGCAATTTGCTCCTGAATGCTGTTGGCTTCGGTTTCGGTTGTCAGTTGCGCCATCTCCTGATCCAGACGTTTCACTTTGATGTCTTTGGTATTTTTACCGCCGTCCCATACGGTCCATGATGCGTTGATACCGTAACTGCCGGTTTGCGAGGTCTTGTTGCTCGAACTGGATGTTTTACTCCCGTTTACAAATTGTGCGGCGCTCTCCTGAAAAGGACGGTAGGCCACACTTTGGGTCATGCTGGCCGACAATGAGGGGAATAGTGCCGCTTTGGCCTGTTTAACGTCAGTTTCGGCCGACGCCTCGTTCAATCTGCTCTTTTGGAGTTTCAAGTTGTTTTTCAACGCATGTTCTATGCACGCTTTCAGTGTCCAGGTTTCACCGGCAAATACAGGACGTGTTTGACCGATTAAGAGGAGAACTGCAAGTGAAAGGATGGTTTTCTTCATGTTGTTTTTGCCTATATTTTCAAGTGCAAAATTACGGGGGCTTGTTTCAAATGCCAAATCCGAAAATCGCTTTCTGCTTAAAAATAGACAAACGGGGTGTTTTTGTCGACGAAAGTTTGTATTTTTGCCTTGAACCAAAAACGTGTTTTTTATGTTTTCAGGAATAGTAGAAGGAATGGCGCAAGTTGTAGCCATCGAAAAAGACCGGGAAAATCTTCATCTGACCTTTCGTTGCCCCTTTACGGACGAGCTGAAGATTGATCAGAGTATTGCACATAATGGCGTGTGCCTGACAGTGGTGCGTCTTGAGGGCGATACCTATACGGTGACAGCCATGAACGAGACCATCGTGCGCTCCAATCTGGGCGAACTTCAGGTGGGCGATAAAGTGAATGTGGAACGTTCCATGCCGATGAACGGGCGGTTGGACGGACACATTGTACAGGGACATGTGGACCAAACGGCTACCTGTGTGGCTGTGGAGGATGCACAGGGCAGTTATATTTATACCTTCCGTTATGCTTTTGATGCGGCTATGGCCAGTCGTGGCTATATAACGGTGGACAAAGGGTCGGTAACGGTCAATGGCGTGAGCCTGACGGTCTGCAATCCAACGGATGACAGTTTCCAGGTGTGCATCATTCCCTATACCTATGAAAATACAAACTTCCATGCCGTTGTACCGGGAAAGCGTGTCAATCTGGAATTTGATATTATCGGAAAGTACATCAGCCGGTTGGCGCAGTTCAATCGCTAGGCGCTTGTTCGTTTTTTAGGGAAAACTTTTTCCGGCCGGTAAAGAAGGTTCTTTGCCGGCCGGACGTTTTTGGTGACCAGTGAATAACTGTAATTTACAAATCCACCAGCCGGGTTTGAAATTCTATTTCTTCGATCAGTTGCTTATGGCTTGTCGTATACTGTTTCCAGGCACTACGGTAACTTTCGGGCAAGTCTTCTTTTATATCCTCGTAACCGTGTTTTGACAGGGCGGCAATGAGCACGCCCAGTGTGAGTGAGGACGTGTCGCGTGCCGGAACAAAGGTGGAGGAGGCCCCTTTCTCATCGTTACAACCAACTTCCAGCAACATGCCGCATGAACAGAGTTCAAATAAGATGTCGTTCACCAAGCGGATGGGAATGCGGTGCAGATGGGCCAGTTTGTCGGCGGTATAAGGTCTTTTTCCAGCCGAAAAGCGTTTACAGATAAGCGACATAATCAGCACACACAAAAAATCATGATAACGTCTGCTCAGGCTGGGCAGTTCTTTTCCATGGAAAAAGTTGTCTATGTGTTGGTCCACATAGCTCAGTTCCGCGCCAAACAGACAGATGTACCACGAGATTTGAAGTAATAACATAAACAACGGCAGCGCTGCAAACGATCCGTAGATGGCGTTGTAGCTGGACACCCAAAGTTGGGAGTGGATGTAGAAATAAAGCAATAACTGGAAAGCTGTTCCGGCCAGAAATCCCGCTTTGGCGGCACTTTTCACCTTGACCTGCGTATTGGGCATAAACATGTACAGTCCGGTAAAGAGCAGCCCCGTCAGCAGGAAGGGAGAAACCTTGATGCAGAATTGCATGAAAGAACCCAATAACAAAAAATTGGGCAGTTGCTGGGCAAATGTGGATACAAACAGTGAGAGTCCGCTGGTTATCACGATAAAGAGAGGAAGCAGCAGGAATACGGCTGTGTAGTCGGTCAGTTGCCTGAACGGACTGCGCTGGCGTTTTACCTGCCATATTTCGTTGAAAGTTTCTTCTATGTTTGTGGTAAGCGAAATGAGCGTCCAAAACAGCAGGATAAGGCCGAAGCCGATGAAAATGCCGCTGCGTGTATGTACCAGATAAGAGTTGACAAAGCCAATTACATCGTCAATCACTTGTGGTTGTGCCTGAAAGTTTTTCCGGATTTGTTCTTCAATGAGTTTGTTGAAACCGAATCCGCGTGAAATGGCAAAGACAATGGCCAGAATGGGGATGGTGGCAAACAGCGTGGAGTAGGTCAGTGCCGAGGCACGGAAGTAGAGCTGTTGGCGTATAAAACATTCAATGGTGAGAATGGTTCGTTTCAGGGTGCCGTATCCAAGCATGCGCCATTTACCGACCTCATGGGGTTGGATACGCCATAAATCCTTTTCAAGAAATAATTTCCATTCCGATAGTTTCATGTTCGCAAAGGTACGGAAAAGAATGAAAAGTGACAAGGCTTGCAGGGCTTTGTACGGTCGAAAAAAAATGGGATGCCCATCTTGTATGAACGGACTGGGCTGTCTGTTGAACCGAGATGCTCATCTCGTTGTTGAGTTGTGGACAGACTGTTTTGAGCGTGGTGATTTGTAAGGAAGTGGCAGCGGGAATATAAAAAAGAGCAGTTGGCCTGTAAGCCGGGTTCTGTACGTAACCGGAAGTTACGTGCCTGTCATTTATCCAGACTTGCCGTCACCGACAAGTTCCATCGTTCTACCCTCCGGCGCAAATCGGGCGGGCCGCCCTCGGGCGCCGGTTTACATGAACTTTCAACATCCAATGTGCACAGCCCGCACATCACTGCACGGCTGGTGGGCTCTTACCCCGCCTTCTCACCC
>CABSGW010000035.1 GCA_902477365.1 uncultured Prevotellaceae bacterium | reverse complement strand
GAAGCTAGGAGATTCGGACTCCTGGTACGGTCACCCGCACGGCAGTTTAGCAAACTGCTGGTTTCAGCCACTCACCCAAACTTCCTTTAGCTTAACGCGTTTCTCTCAAACGCAGTGCAAAGGTAATATGTTATTTTGAAATACACAAATCTCCGAGAAAGAAAATGTTTATAATATTACTTTTTTTATCATTTAGCTACAAACTAAACCATCTTCCACCAACACACGTCTTACCAACAAACATATTCCACTTTATAATTAGAAGGAAAGTCAAAATAATGCTTTAATTTTGCACCACATAAAAAGAATTGAAGATGAAATATTTTTTACACGGAGCCTTTATTCTAGTATTATTCGTTTATACTGCATGCAAACAAGAAACCTTTGACGAGCGTTGTTTACGAGAAACAAAAGCCTACACAGAACGTTTCTGTCCACAACGAGTGGGAAAAGATATTGTGCTGGATAGCATCACCTACTCCATCACAACACGCACGCGTAGCTACTACCACACACTATCCGGCGAATATGACAACGCAGAATTGATGAAGCAATCCGCAAATACCTTCAAGCAAGAGGCATTGAATTCTATCCGTAATTCGGTTGAGATGAAAGCTATGAAAGATGAAAAAGTGAACTTCGTCTACATTTTCCACTCCAAATCAAGCCACAAAGAACTATTACGGACCACTTTCACCTATGATGACTACACTGACTAGCATAGTTCTCATCGTCCTACATGAGTTGAACCGAATAAAAACGACTGACATATAAGAGGCTAATACAACATCTTTGTACCAACAAAAATGCGGCAACTTGATTGTTCTGAATTCAAGTTGCCGCGTTTTTATATTTAAACAGACGATTCTCTTTAGAGCAAATCCAATGATTTAAACACTTTCACAAGCTTGTTAACGGCAAAATCAACCTGCTCTTTGGTATGAGTGGCCATCAACGCCACACGAACTAAAGTGTCGTGAGGAGCACAGGCCGGAGGTATCACCGGATTTATAAAAACTCCTTCATCAAACGCCATCTTTGTAACCATGAATGTCTTATCGGTATCTCTTACATACAAGGGAATAATGGGCGACTCTGTCTCACCAATCTCGAACCCATTATCACGGAAACACTTCAGCGCATAACGGGTCACATCCCACAGACGTTCCAAACGTTCCGGCTCCTTTTCCAAAATATGTAATGCTTCGAGTGCTGCCGCCGTTGCCGCAGGCGCATTACTTGCACTGAAAATATAAGTACGCGTATTATGGCGCAACCAATTGATAACCGATTTGTCAGCAGCAATAAATCCACCGATCGAGGCCAACGACTTACTGAATGTACCCATAATCAGATCAACCTCATCGGTCAACCCGAAATGATCGCAAACACCACGCCCATTGCGTCCGAACACACCAATTCCGTGTGCTTCGTCCACCATGACTGTTGCATTATATTTTTTCTTCAGACGAATAATTTCAGGCAAGTTTGCCAAATCTCCTTCCATGGAGAACACTCCATCCACAACAATCAACTTGATAGAATCCGGATTACACTTTTGCAACTGCTTCTCCAAATCTTCCATATCGTTGTGCTTATACTTCAAGTTGGTGGAAAAAGAGAGACGACGTCCGTCTACGATAGAAGCATGATCCCGGTCATCGCAAATAATATAATCCTCGCGTCCTGTAAGGCTGGCGACTACACCTGAATTCACCGTAAAACCCGTAGAAAAACAAAGCGCTTCGTCTTTACCTACAAAAGCCGCCAATTCCTTTTCTAACTGTATATGCAAATCGAGCGTTCCGTTCAAGAAACGTGAACCGGCACATCCTGTTCCATACTTGTGCAAGGCTTTTGAAGCAGCTTCTATCACCCGTTCGTCTCCTGTCAGCCCTGTATAGGCGTTCGATCCAAACATTAAGACAGGCTGTCCGGCCATACATACTTCAGTACCTTGTTTTCCCTCTATTTCACGAAAATAGGGATATACGCCCTGCGCCATATAGCGTTGAGGCAAATCAAATTTTGATAGTTTCTCTTGTAATAAGCCCATAATATTGTTAGGAAGAGGATTTTACAAATGGTTGTTAAAAAACGGCGCAAAGATAATAAATTTATAATTAACCACCCACTTAAATCGCGAAAAAACACGATTGAAAAGATTTATTGAACATAGACTTAAGTAATCAGAAGGAAAAATGTAATTTTGCAGTAGGAATAATATGGAATCGACCAAACGTACTATCACTTTCATCGTAAACCCTATTTCGGGAACTAAGAATAAACAGCAGATCCTTGATCAAATCGAGGATTTGATAGATCGTACACGTTTCTCTTTTCAGATCAAAAAAACCGAATATGCCGGACATGCAGCAATTCTGGCCCATGAAGCCGTGCAAGCGGGAATAGACATGGTTGTTGCCATTGGGGGCGACGGCACGGTAAACGAAGTTGCACGTTCGCTAACGCACACACCTACCGCACTGGGCATCATTCCATGCGGATCGGGCAACGGACTTGCACGCCATCTTCAAATTCCTATGGACAGCAAGAAAGCGATTTCCATCATTAACCAATGCCATATAGAATGTCTGGACTATGGTAAGATCAACGGTCTTCCCTTCTTTTGTACTTGTGGTGTTGGATTCGATGCTTTCGTCAGTTTCAAATTTGCGAATGCGGGTAAACGCGGATTGTTATCCTATTTAGAAAACACATTGCGCGAGGGGCTTCGATATAAGCCTGAAACCTACTTGGTTGAAGACGAAACCGGAACGGTGAAATACAAAGCTTTTTTGATAGCTTGTGCAAATGCTTCGCAATATGGGAACAATGCCTACATAGCCCCAGAAGCCTCTATGAGCGACGGACTTATGGACATTACCATCATGGAACCATTCAGCACCATCGAATCGCCTCAAATTGCCATTCAGCTATTCAATAAAACGCTGGAAAAGAACAGTCACATCAAAATGTTCAAAGCGAAAAAAATTAAAATCACCCGACAGACAGAAGGTGCTGTACACTGTGACGGAGACCCCCTCATTACAGGAAAAACCATTGAAGTGGAAATCATCGAGAAGGGACTGAATATTATTACCAACCCTCAGTCCGAAATACGAAACGAGAACTTTCTACAGTTTTTCACCGGGCTATTTGAGAACATCCACGACGAAATCATGATACAAAACCGGCGTTTGCAATCCATAAACAAGTTTTGGCTTAGTAAACTGAAGAAGAAATGACAATCGATAAAAACAAAATATCCAACGATGCTCACGCTGTTGGATATTTTGTTTTTATCGATCCTATGTGTCCGTTCAAAAGACCAGCCGTGTTTGTTTGAACAAACACGGCTGGTCTTTTGAACGGACACAATAAGCCCTCCCCTTTCTGACGAACATTACATTTTCAAATAAAAGTCGCCCACAAGCTGTCTATACATTTCCGTATAATCACCCGTTTCGGCTTGGATAAACAAGGTGTTTCGACTGATATCCGCACCTTCTCCCTTTACATAATGCAGTAACACCCTTTTAGCCCGTTTCCCCACCTTAGTACATACATCCGTCCGCCGTCTCAGTTGTAGTCCTTGCTCCCAGCATTGATAACTAAAATGTTCCGCTTCGTCAAAAGGTAACACAACAAAAAAATCTCCTCTATCCTTCAACAAACGCACAGTTGCAGCGATTAATTGAGAATATGGCAAACACGCCTCCATTCTTGCCATGCTACGCTGCGCACTCTTTGCTCCAAGTCCATTTCGATAAAACGGAGGATTAGAAAGTATCGCATCAAAAGCAGCATCGTGTGTATAGGTCGTTATATCGGCACAAACGGCCTTCAAACGAGGACTCCAGGGCGAACACGCATAGTTTTCGCAAGCTTGCGAAAAGGCCTCCTGGTCAATCTCTACACCTACTACATCAGCCTTGCTCCGTTGAGCCACCATCAGTGCGATAACCCCTGAGCCTGTACCTATATCCAAAACCGACTTAGCACGTCCGACATCGGCCCACGCGCCCAGTAATACCCCATCAGTTCCCACCTTCATGGCGCAACGGTTATGGTAAACGGCAAATTGCTTAAATTGAAAATTAGTTCCACCCATAAAAAATACTTATTGAATGCTAAATTACACATTATTATCAGAAAGCCAAAAGTTTCTACAGAGCTTCATCTAATAATTGAAGAAAAAACACTAACTTTGCACAGTTTTTTACGCTCCTAATCGGTTAAGAGCTTTTAAATTTGAAATAATGAACAACAACGACTCCAATCATAATCCATTTTCATTGATTGCTGACTTTGACGGTGACATCAATAGTTTATTTGACATTACGATTGAAGAAACGATACCTATCCTACCTCTTCGAAACATGGTGCTTTACCCCGGAGTGGTAATTCCTGTAACTGTCGGCAGAAAATCTTCGCTAAAACTTGTAAGAGAGGCCCATAAAAAAGGTCACTACATCGGTGTGACTTGCCAACTCAACCAAGAAGTTGAAAAGCCCGGCTTTGAACACCTTTACAAGATCGGTACAATCGCGAAGATCATTCGCATTTTAGAGTTACCTGACAGCAGTTTCACAGTCTTGCTTCAAGGTTTCAGCAGATTTCAATTAACATCCATTGAAAAGACATTGCCCTATCTGTCAGGTGGCGTGCAGCTATTGAATGAAGAATTGGAAGACGAAACAGACAAAGAGTTTACAGCACTCATTGATGCCTGCAAGGACTTGACCATACGCCTTCTGAAGATGAGCGAATCATCTCGCGAGGAACCGGCTTTCGCCATACGGAATATCAGCAACAAGATGTTCCTGATTAACTTTATATGTACCAATTTGCCTTTCTCAGTAGCCGAGAAGAACGAGATGCTTTCCATCTCTTCCCTGAAAGACCGTGCCTATAAACTGTTATCCTTGCTTAACCGAGAATGCCAATATGCCACACTCAAGGCTAGCATTCAGGAAAAGACGCGCGAAGAGTTGGATCAGCAACAAAAAGAATACTATTTGCAACAGCAAATCAAAAACATCCAGGACGAGTTAGGCGAATCGCCTACCAATCAGGACATGAACGAACTTCAAAAAAAGGCACAAGACAAAAAGTGGTCTGAAGAAGTTCAAAAAATCTTTTTGAAGGAACTGGCCAAACTGGAACGACTGAATCCACAAAGCCCTGATTATAACGTACAGCTTAACTATTTGCAGGTTATGCTTAGTTTGCCGTGGGGTATATGTACGACAGACGACCTGGATATCAAACATGCGGAACGGGTACTTAACAAAGACCATTATGGTCTCGAGAAAGTAAAAGAACGCATTTTGGAACATTTGGCAGTACTCACATTGCGAGGAGATTTAAAGTCGCCGATTATCTGCTTGTATGGCCCTCCGGGAGTGGGTAAAACATCACTCGGAAAAAGCGTTGCTGCTGCACTGAAACGTCAATATGTACGCATCTCATTGGGTGGTGTACACGATGAAGCCGAAATACGCGGTCACCGCCGTACCTACATCGGTGCAATGCCGGGACGAATCATCAAAAGTCTGATAAAAGCAGGTTCGGATGATCCGGTATTCATCCTGGATGAAATAGATAAAGTATCTCAAAGCAACCACAACGGCGATCCGTCATCAGCTCTGTTGGAGGTGCTTGATCCGGAACAAAACAATGCGTTCCATGATAATTTCCTGGATATTGACTATGACTTGTCGAAAGTGTTGTTTATTGCCACAGCCAACAACCTGGGCACGATTCCCCGCCCGTTGCTTGACCGTATGGAATTGATCGAAGTAAGTGGTTACTTGACGGAAGAAAAAATAGAAATCGCGAAAAAACATCTCATTCCGAAAGAGAAAGCAAATGCCGGTATTGATCCACGTGTTCATGTGCCGATTAAACTCAACGGGCAGATTATCGAAAAAATCATTGAGCAGTACACACGCGAAAGTGGTGTACGAGGACTAGAGAAAGCACTCAACAAGCTATTCCGCAAAATAGCATTCCGTATTGTCAATGGTACGATACCGGCAAACACCTCGTCTTACAACATATCCAATAACCAGCTCGAGGACTTGTTGGGGAAACCTCCTTACAGCCGGGACAAATACCAAGGAAACCAGTATGCCGGTGTGGTAACCGGACTGGCCTGGACATCTGTAGGTGGTGAAATCTTATTCATTGAAACCAGCTTAAGTAAAGGAAAAGGCTCCAAACTAACGCTTACGGGTAGCCTGGGAGATGTGATGAAAGAATCGGCGGTGTTGGCTTTAGAATACATCAAAGCACACACAGACAGTTTACACATTGACGAACGCATCTTTGACCATTGGAACATCCATGTGCATGTGCCTGAAGGTGCTGTACCCAAAGACGGTCCGTCAGCCGGTATCACGTTGGCTTGCTCCATTGCATCGGCACTGACACAGCGTAAGGTGCGTCCGCACGTCGCAATGACTGGCGAAATTACCCTACGCGGCAAAGTGTTACCCGTAGGCGGCATTAAAGAGAAGATATTGGCAGCTAAGCGTGCCGGTATCACAGACATTGTCATGAGCAAAGAAAACAAAAAGAATATCGAGGAAATTCCTGATATTTATTTAACCGGCCTTGAGTTTCACTACGTCAGTGATGTGCAAGAGGTGCTTAAATTTGTGTTACTGGACGAGAAAGTAGATAAAGCAATAGATCTAACCATTCCTGATAAAGAGACAACATCGAATGACATTTGATTTACAACAGACCGATGCAAAATCAAACGCCCGTGCAGGTGTTATTACAACCGATCATGGTAAAATAGAAACACCTATATTTATGCCGGTTGGTACCCTGGGAACAGTAAAAGGTGTACACCAGCACGAATTGATAAACGATATCAAGGCGCAAATCATATTAGGAAACACCTATCATCTTTATCTCAGACCTGGGCTTGACGTGCTACGGCAAGCAGGCGGTTTACACAAATTCAATGGATTTGACAAACCCATGCTGACGGATAGCGGCGGTTTTCAGGTATTCTCCTTAACGGGAATACGAAAACTGACGGAGAATGGTTGTGAGTTCAGGTCACATATTGATGGCAGCAAGCACTTTTTCACGCCTGAAAAAGTGATGGATATTGAACGTGTCATCGGCGCTGATATTATGATGGCTTTTGATGAATGTCCTCCTGGAACAGCAGACTATCAATATGCCCAAAAAAGTTTACAGCTTACACATAACTGGTTGTTACGCTGTATAAAGCGTTTCAATGAGACAGAACCGTTATACAATCATTCACAAGCATTGTTCCCTATCGTGCAAGGTTGTATTTACCCCGACTTACGGCGCCAGAGCGCAGAGTTCATGGCTGCTCAAAACGCAGAGGGATATGCCATTGGCGGACTGGCTGTAGGAGAACCTACTGATGTGATGTATGAAATGATTGAAGTGGTCAATGAGATTCTGCCTAAAGAAAAGCCCCGTTATCTGATGGGGGTTGGTACCCCTGCTAATATTCTGGAAGCCATAGAGCGTGGAGTAGATATGTTTGATTGTGTGATGCCTACACGGAATGGACGCAACGCCATGCTTTTCACGTCTGAAGGTATCATGAATATGCGTAATAAGAAATGGGAAGATGACTTTTCGCCGGTAGACCCAAGCGGAATATGTTATGTAGACACCCAATACAGCAAAGCCTATCTGCACCATCTGTTTAAAGCCAAAGAGTTATTGGCTTTACAAATAGCCTCTATCCATAACCTGGCTTTCTATCTATGGTTAGTCAAAGAGGCTCGTGCACACATTATAGCTGGTGATTTCACAAGCTGGAAAGCCCGGATGGTTCAAAAAGTGATGACAAGACTCTAGAGATAAAATCAAGATGAAGGCTTTGAGAAACATCGTGCAAAACAGAAAACTAACAGGTAAACTTAAGGGTAGTAAACTACCCTTTATTACTCGTATTGACCGATATATCATCTATAAATTTCTAGGAACTTACTTCTTCTCTATTGCCCTCATTATATCCATCACGGTCATATTCGACTTCAATGAACGCATTGATAAATTCACGGCAAGTAATGTTCCTTGGTTTCAGATCGTCTTTGACTATTATCTGAACTTCATCCCCTACTTTTCGAATTTGTTCAGTCCGCTTTTCGTCTTTATTTCTGTTATATTCTTTACATCCAAACTAGCCGATAATTCTGAAATTATCGCTATGATGTCAACAGGAATGAGCTTTAAGCGCTTGTTACGTCCCTATATGATTTCTGCAACGATCATTGCACTTACCAGCTTCCTGTTAGGGGCTTATGTAATACCTAAGGGAAATATCGAGCGTGTAAACTTCTATAATACTTACATTCACAAGAAGAATATCACCTTTGCCGACAATGTGCAATTGCAAGTAGATACGGGAGTCGTTGCCTTTATCTCTCATTTCGACAATCAGACTAAAACAGGTTACAATTTCTCACTCGACAAATTTGTAAACAAGAAACTAGTTTCTCATCTCACGGCCCGTAGCATTCAATATGACACACTGGCAGACGAACGGTATCACTGGACGATCAGAGGATACCGTATCCGCGAGTTAAAGGGTATGCGTGAACGAATTGTCAATGGTGAAAAAATGGATTCACTAATCATGATGGAACCTTCCGATTTCATGTACACAAAATCTCAGCAAGAGACCATGACGACACCAGAATTACGTGAATTTATTGATAAACAAAAACTACGTGGAGCCTCTAATGTAAGCACGTTTGAAGTGGAATACTACAAACGTTTTGCAACTCCTTTTGCTGCGTTCATACTTACACTGATTGGTGCTTCCATCTCTGCACAAAAACGTAAAGGAGGTATGGGACTATCATTAGGTATTGGGCTTGCACTTAGTTTCTCATATATTCTTTTCCAAACAATATCCGCCACTTTTGCAACCAACGCCGGTTGGCCGGCTATGCTGGCAGTATGGATTCCGAATATATTATTCATGATCATCGCTTTTATTTTATATAGGAAAGCACCTAAATAATCATTTAACCAACAATACTGACGTGGATTTTTACGATTTAGATTTAGACGATAATGTTTTAGACGCACTCGATGCAATGCGTTTCGAGTCATGTACCCCAATCCAAGAAAAGACTATTCCCGTTATATTGGAAGGTAAAGATATTATTGGAGTGGCCCAAACCGGAACTGGAAAAACCGCTGCTTATTTGCTGCCGATTCTGAGTAAACTATGTGAGGGACAGTATCCGAAGGATGCAATCAACTGCCTCATCATGTCTCCAACACGCGAATTGGCCCAACAAATAGACCAAGCGATGGAAGGATTCTCTTATTATGTACCTGTTTCTAGTGTTGCTATTTATCGAGCTAAAGACGGCATACGCTACGAACAAGAGAGAAAAGGTCTATCGCTAGGTGCCGATGTAATCATTGCAACCCCCGGCCGTCTGATCAGCCACTTAAGTTTGGGCAATGTAGATCTGTCAAAAGTCTCGTTCTTTATTTTGGACGAAGCCGACCGTATGCTTGATATGGGGTTCAGTGAAGACATCATGCAAATAGAAAAGCATTTGCCTAAGAACAGACAAACAATATTGTTCTCAGCTACCATGCCGGAGAAAATACAAACACTGGCCAAAAATATCTTGAATGATCCGGTTGAAATAAAAATAGCAGTCTCAAAACCTGCGGAGAAAATTGCCCAAAGCGCATACATATGCTATGACACGCAGAAGATTGCGATACTGAAAGATATCTTTAAAAGTCGAGTAGCCGAACGTGTCATTGTATTTACATCTTCCAAACAAAAAGTAAAGGAGCTCACAGCCACACTCAAACGAATGAATCTCAATGCAGATGAAATGCATTCGGACTTAGAACAGAAACAACGTGACGCTGTGATGTATGCATTCCGGACACGCCAAATTGATATTCTTGTAGCCACAGATATTGTATCAAGAGGTATTGATATCGATGACATTCAAATGGTTATCAATTATGATGTTCCTCACGATCCTGAAGACTATGTACATCGTATAGGCAGAACAGCCCGTGCAAACCGTGAGGGAGAAGCTATTACCTTTGTCAATGAAAAGGACCAACAACGCTTTGCTTATATAGAAAATTTCTTAGGAAAAGAAATACTCAAG
This sequence comes from uncultured Prevotellaceae bacterium, assembly GCA_902477365.1. GTDB lineage: Bacteria > Bacteroidota > Bacteroidia > Bacteroidales > Bacteroidaceae > Alloprevotella. The sequence continues at coordinate 4,817 of CABSGW010000035.1, read as the reverse complement.
AATGCATTGCCAGAAGAGTTAGGAGAAGCTCCCAGCTTTACTCCTGGAGCAAACCGGTACAATCGTCATAAATCGAAAAGAACCGGGAAACCCACCAATAGGAGACAAAAAGACAATAAGCAAAACACGGAGAATAAGTCCTCTGTAAAGCATGCAGCTCCTTCAAACTCCTTAAAATCATCGAACGCCTCAAACGCGAAAAAACGCCCTATCAAGAAATCTCATCACCACAAAAAAAACAAAACAGACAAACCTACACAACCTTCAATGGACTAGATGTTCTGTTTATTCGCAATAAAAACAACGCGAGAGATATAGCATCTCTCGCGTTGTTTTTATTTATAGCTAACAAATTACTACAAGATACCTTGTGACATCATTGCTTTTGCAACCTTCATAAATCCGGCTACGTTCGCTCCTTTCACGTAGTTCACATATCCATCTTTATCCTGTCCATATTTCACGCACTGTTCGTGGATATTGGCCATGATTTCTTGTAACTTACGATCTACTTCTTCACTACTCCAACTTAGTTTTTGTGCGTTCTGCGTCATTTCCAAACCTGAAACAGATACTCCTCCGGCATTAGCAGCCTTACCTGGAGCATACAATATCTTGGCCGCCAAGAAAGCATCAATAGCTTCAGGTGTTGAAGGCATATTCGCTCCTTCAGAGACAGCAATGCAACCATTCCCAAGCAATGCCTTTGCATCATCACCGTTCAGTTCATTCTGTGTTGCACTAGGCATTGCTATGTCACATTTCTCATTCCACGGACGACCACCCGCTACATATTTCACACCATACTTATCAGCATACTCACGAATACGGCCACGGTACAAGTTCTTCAACTCCATGATATAATCAAGCTTCTCACGATCAATGCCATCCGGATCATAGATATAACCGTCTGAATCGGACATCGTAACAACCTTTGCTCCCAAACTTAATAATTTCTCTACCGTATATTGTGCCACATTACCCGATCCGGATACAGCAACCACTTTACCACGAATATCGATATTACGTGTTTTGAGCATCTGTAATAAGAAATAAACATTTCCATAACCGGTTGCTTCGGGACGAATCAACGAGCCGCCAAATTCAATACCTTTTCCTGTAAACGTTCCGGTATTTTCGCGTGCCAGTTTTTTGTACATACCATACATGTAACCAACCTCACGGCCACCAACACCAATATCGCCTGCCGGCACATCTGTATCCGGACCTATATGACGCCACAATTCCATCACAAAAGCCTGGCAAAAACGCATAATCTCTGCATTCGATTTTCCACGCGGACTGAAGTCGGAACCGCCTTTACCACCTCCCATTGGCAACGTTGTCAATGAGTTTTTAAAAGTCTGCTCGAAAGCCAAGAACTTCAAAATTGACTGATTGACAGAAGCATGAAAGCGAATACCTCCTTTATACGGACCTATGGCATTATTGTGTTGGATACGATAACCCATATTAGTCTGTACCTTACCTTTATCGTCAACCCAAGTTACACGGAAAGAAAAGATACGTTCAGGAATACAAAGCCGTTCAATCAAGTTTGTACTTTCAAATTCGGGATGCTCATTATAAACATCTTCAATCGTACTCAATACTTCTGATACAGCCTGATGATATTCCGGCTCATTGGGAAAGCGTCTTTTCAGGGTGTCTAAAACTTCACTTGCTTTCATTTGTCTATCAATTTAGATTAAAAATTTCTTTTAGTCGAATTATATCGCTTTCGCGATGCAAATTTACACATTTATTTCGTACTGCCAAAACAAATGAGATTTTGTTGCTAAAAAAAGTAATTTGTTTTTCCATTCAAACAGTCCGTCATAAAACAAAAAGTTGGAGAACCGCTAGAAAACGATTCTCCATACCTTCTTTTATGAGCCATATGCTTACTTTTTATTTTTCCTTTCTACAACGTAGGCCCAACTGCATCCCGTCATACGAAGAAGCTACCTTACTAATTGCATTCATTGTTGAATTGGTCTTTACACTCGACCCCAACACACTTACTAAATGCAACAGCTTATCAGCATTCAATGTCAACAATAAAGCCGACGAAGTAGCTTCGGCATATACTGTAGCGGCCTTCACCTTACGTGCCGTATAAAAGACAATCGTACTGTCTGTCAATTCGTAAGTACCAGAACTTGTACGCTCATTAACCACACTGTTGTAAGTATAATCCTTATTAATGGTCAACTTCATCTTTCCTGCTGTCACCCCACATTTCTCCAACACTTCAGCCAACTGATTCTCTAATTTGGAAGCGATCAATTTGCCACCAGCCTTATTCAACAAACTACCTGACTCTAATACTACAGCCGGTTCGGCATAAGTCCACGTTCCTATAACCTGCGCTTGTTTCAGTTTTCCTCCGCCTATCAGGTTAGATACAATTGAGCCACTTTCCTTGGTTGCATTTGACAATTTGTCAAAAATATCGCCCAATCCCTGCGCCTGCATATTTTTTCCGATACTTAGTAACAGCACAACCATCACTAACTTCACTATTCGCATACGTTTCATCCTTTCGATTCTTTTATTCAAAAATTATCTCAGCAAAGATAGTAAAAAAAACTTTGCCGCTTACTGAATAGACCTATATTCTCATCCTTAACAACTCACTCAAAAGGTTGTGCGCAATTTCTTTGTGAATGTCAACGAAACATATTAACTTTGTTTATGAAATAAGCTATCATTGCAAATGAAACAACCATCCTACATAAAACAAGCTATCATTGATGACATGCGTTATCTGCAACTGTTGGCACGTGACTTTCCCAACATATCGAGTGTAAGTACCGAGATTATCAATTTAGAAGCTATCCTACACTTACCAAAAGGGACGGAACATTTTTTAGCCGATCTGCACGGAGAGAGTGAGGCTTTTCACCATGTACTGAAAAACGCATCGGGTAACATCAAGCGTAAGGTCAACGAAATTTTCGGTAACACCTTGCGCGAACAGGAAAAGAAAGACCTATGCACCCTTATTTACTATCCGGAACAGAAACTGGAACTGGTAAAAGCGGCCGATAGCAACATTGAAGATTACTATCAGACCACCCTGCACCAACTGGTAAAAGTATGTCAGGATGTTTCATCCAAATACACACGCTCCAAAGTCAGAAAATGCCTGCCCGAAGAGTTTGCATACATCATAGAAGAACTGCTACACGAATCATCGGAAGACTTAAACAAACAGGCTTATATCAATGTCATTATCAATACGATCATATCGACCGGAAGAGCGGACAATTTCATTACGGCCTTGTGTAACCTGATCCAACGTCTGGCTATTGACCAACTACATATTTTGGGAGATATCTACGACCGTGGTCCCGGCGCCCACATCATCATGGAGACCTTATGCAACTATCCCAACTTTGACATCCAATGGGGTAACCACGACATTTTGTGGATGGGGGCAGCTGCCGGAAACCTGTGTTGCATCGCCAGTGTATTACGTCTGTCGTTACGCTACGGCAATACACAAACGCTGGAAGAAGGATACGGTATCAACATGCTCCCTTTGGCAACCTTTGCCATGGAGATGTATGCTGAAGATCCCTGCGAACTATTCGCTCCCTTGTTGGACACCGACACGTTCATAAGTGACAAGACCAAACGACTGATTACACAGATGCACAAGGCTATCTGTATCATCCAGTTCAAGCTTGAGGCCCAACTCATCAGCGCACATCCGGAATGGGAAATGGAGAACCGGAAAAGACTTCACCACATAGACTTGAAAAAAGGTGTATTCCGTGAAAACGACAAGGAATATGAGTTACGCGACACGTACTTTCCCACCCTTTCCCAACAAAACCCCTATGAACTTACAGCCGAAGAGCAAGAGTTAATGGAGAAACTCAAACACTCTTTCCGCATCAGTGACAAGTTACAACGCCATGTGCAATGTTTGCTTTCGCACGGTTCTATGTTTGGAGTATTCAATTCCAATCTATTGTTCCATGCTTCCGTACCGCTAAACGAAGACGGCACATTAAAAACGGTAACAATAGGTGCAGAAGCCTACCAAGGCAAAGCACTGCTTACGCACATCACCCACTTGGTAAGAACTGCCTTCGACAACGACGCAGACTCTGCCGACAGAAAAGCCGCCAAAGACTATTTCTGGTATTTATGGTGCGGACAAGACTCCCCGCTATTCGACAAACAAAAAATGGCGACATTCGAACGCTACTTCCTGACAGACCCCGATACTTATAAAGAAGAAAAAGGCTGGTATTATAAGTTGCGTAATGAAGCTCCCATCTGCGACATGCTGTTGGACGAATTTGGCGTAAAAGGCACGCATCGCCATATTATCAACGGCCATGTGCCGGTATGTGCCGGTAACGGAGAAAACCCCATCAAAGCTAACGGGAAATTAATGGTCATTGACGGTGGATTTGCTAAAGCTTACCATCACACAACAGGCATAGCCGGTTATACCTTGGTCTATCATAGCCGGGGCTTCCAATTGGTACAGCACGCTCCTTTCACCAGTACGGCTGAGGCAATACAAAACGGAACAGACATTACAAGTAGTACTCAAATCGTTGAATTGATGGGCCACCGGGTCAGAGTAGACGATACGGACAAAGGTGCTGAGTTGCGTATACAAATAGAAGACCTGAAAAAATTATTGGTGGCATATCGCAGGGGATACATTAAAGAACATAGAAAATAGCCTCATCCCTGTAACGGTTTTTCGTCAAATCAAAGACTTCCTACTCCAAGAACAGACAGCGCTTCTATTTTTAATGAGCCCGCGGGCTCATTAAAAATAGAAGCGC
>CABSGW010000034.1 GCA_902477365.1 uncultured Prevotellaceae bacterium | reverse complement strand
GGAGGAGGGGTCTTCTACACAGTCGAAAGAAGAAGTTACAGCCTTGGCCGTACGCCAACAGAAATTCATTAATGGTCTTCAGTCGGCATTGATGCGTATTGAAAACAAAACTTACGGCATCTGTAGGGTTACGGGTAAATTGATACCCAAAGAACGACTACGTGCTGTGCCTCATGCAACGTTGAGTATTGAGGCTAAGCAAATGAAAAATAGAATGGATTAATACTTAGAGGAAAACAATGAACAGGGAGGAAAGCAGAGCCACCAAAATACGTATTTATATGGTGGTCATGATTGTTATGTCTGTATTATTCATGGATCAATGGATAAAATGGATGGTCAAGACCCACATGTATATGCACGAACGTATTCATGTATTTGATTGGTTTTATCTGTTTTTTACAGAGAATAAAGGATTTGCTTTTGGACTAAGTGTCAGCGATACGCACTTTCTGGCATTGTTCCGGATAGTGGCCGTGGCTGTACTTGGATATTACCTGTATATTGTTGTAAAGCGACGTTTTCCATTGGGCTATGTAGCATGTATTTCTTTCGTGTTAGCCGGTGCTCTTGGTAATGTGATAGACAATGCCTTGTATGGCATGATTTATAGCGAAAGTACTCCATTCTCCATTGCAACAGTTGTGCCGTGGGGTGAAGGGTATGCAGGTTTTCTGCAAGGAAGGGTAGTCGATATGTTCTATTTTCCCTTGATCGAAACCGACTGGCCCGATTGGATGCCTTTTGTAGGTGGTGATCATTTCATCTTCTTCAGCCCGATCTTCAATTTTGCAGATGCCGCTATCAGTTGTGGAGGTATTGCCCTTTTGTTGTTTTATCATCGGTTTTTAACCGACAAACAAAAAGAGTCAGAGCATAAATGAAGCATTATTTACCCCCAATTATTGTAGGGCTGGGCTTTTTGCTGTTTGTGGCTTGTAAGCCGCGTGTGCCGAGTGGAATACTTTCGGAACAGCAAATGGAGGAAGTATTGTATGATTATCATTTGGCGTCTTCCATCATTGAGTATAATGGAACAGATAGTTTGGCCGCTTGTAAATATATAGATGCCGTGTTTAAGAAACATCACATCACACCGGCTGAATTTGATTCTACCTTGAAATGGTATACGCGTAACACAGAAGTGATGTTCGATGTGTATAAACGAATCAATATGCGTTATGCGGATATGGCACAAGTGTTGGGTAGTGTAAACAGTCGTGCGTCTTCATTAGCTTCGATCGTAGGGAATGGGGATACAGCCAACATCTGGCAAGGTAACGCTTTTTATATGTTGTCTAATCAGGAAGGCCAAAACAGATTGTTTTTTACAATTACGGCTGATTCTTCGTTTTTCCCGCGAGACCGTTATGTGTTACAATGGAAATCGGAATATATAGAATCGAAAACAAGTGGTCCAAAAGAAATGGATGTATATTTGGCTGTCAGGTATGAAAATGATTCCGTCTCTTCCCGCTACGAACGTGTTTGGGGGAGTGGTGGTTCAAAGTTGACCCTTATTGCAGCTAATTTACCCATCAAAGAGGTTTTAGGTTTTATTTATATGAAAGGTGACCGGAAAGATCCTTTGACGCATTTGTTGATAACCGAACCGGCTTTGATTCGTTTCAGGCAATATAAAAAGGCGAGTGAACAAGCAGTACTGTCTACAGGAGCGGACAGTATTTCGGTAACACTGAAAGCTGATTCCACAGTCGTAGACAGTGGTGTTGCGGGAAGGGCGAATGTGATTACCCGTGAGCGTGGACAAGAGAAAATGCCGCGTCGTCCTAGAGGGCATTGGAAATGAAAGAAGATGCCTCTATCATTTCAAGGCGTATCGCTGTTAATCGCTTGCATTTGACAGATGGTCGAGTGCTGTATAATCAAGTTATAGAATTTTCTGCTAATAAGCCTTTGAGGTTTTATTCCTTAACAGAAGAACTGCCATTCACAGAGTGGGTTGGCGGTGATTATTTTCTGTAATTTCGTTATTAGATACCTTTGTATATACATTCAACGTAATTGCCGTCCGGATCTAAAATGACGCTTTCATAATAACCGTCACCTGTGGTGCGCGGTTCTCCAACTATGGTATATCCAGCCTCGCGCAAACTCGCTGTTTGACGTTGTACTTCGGTTTTGTTGGCAAACGAAAACGCAAGATGGGCAAGTCCTTTGGACTTGTTTGTTATGGGTGTATCTTGTATGCCTGTTTTACTCATTATTTCCAGCGAAGCTCCCCCTTCGAATGTAATAAAATAAGATGAAAACTGTGTTTTAGGGTTGATATATAGAGGACCGCAAATACCTTCAAAATATTGTGTGTAGAATTGTTTGAGTACTTCCAAACGTAAGGTCCATAGGGCGATGTGGTGTATGGTTGGCATTGTTGGGGATATTTATTGGGTGATCGGTTTATTTTTGGCTATCGCATATAATATGTTTTTTCGAGTGACTTTGATGGCCGGAGTCAATGGCTCTGTGTCCAGCAACTCAAGGATTAGCTTAAGTTCTTGCATCAATTCGGGTATTTGGTAGCATTGTTGATAGGCAAGTTTCATACACAAGCAGCGTATTCCTGAAGGTTTATGGGCTGCAGTGATATGCAACATGCAGAAGTTTATAAAGTTGATATCGGGAAGATCGCTGGCTGCTAATCGGAGGATTAAAGACAGTACGAGCCGTTGAGTGCTTGGATGGGGATGCCTGATGGCAAGTTCTATGAGTGAGGAACGCTTATGAGCGAGTATCTGTAACTCATTTGTGCTGTAATGGGTGAATATCCAAGCGGCTTGTGAAGATATACGGTTATTACAGTCAAAAAGCAATTCGTATAACGCAGTCCGAAGTGTGGAGCATTTTTTTGTTTGCACGTGAAGTTCTTGTATGTCGAGCATACTGATACGTTGAGAGAGGCGTTGTCTGAGATTCATCATTAAAAGTCTGCTTCTTGACAAATTGTCATGGTTTGGTGATTCTGTGGATGTATGAAGGTGATTTCAGCGGCATGTAAATAAAGTCTTTCGGCAGGCTGCCCATACAAAGCATCGCCTAGGATTGGTGTATGCAGTCCTTGTGGATGTGCAGCGTGTAGACGCAATTGATGAGTTCTGCCTGTGAGTGGGTAAAAAGCAACCTTTGTGGCAGAAGAGTTATGGCCCAGGACAGAAAAGCGGGTTTGAGAAACTTTGCCTTTTTGAAAGTTGACTTGTTGACGCGGCCTATCTGTCGGATCAGGGCAAATAGGTAAATCAATTATACCTTCCGAAATAGGTAAGTTGCCTGCAAGTAGCGCTGTATATCGCTTGCGAATGGTATGGTCGGCAAATTGGGCTTGTAGGAAACGATAGGAATCCAAATCTTTTGCCGCAAGAAGGAGTCCGGATGTATCCATATCCAGCCGATGGACTAATAACGGTCCTTCTGCTTGTGGATACAGTTCCTTAAGTTGCTGATAGGCAGAATCGGCACTCGGATCTTTACCCGGAACGGATAATAGGCCTGAAGGCTTATTGATAATAACAATCCATGCGTCTTCATATACAATTTGGATATGTTGTCTCTCTCTGTTTGACATCGGGTCCGGCTCAACAGATAGCCCTTGTAGCATGTAGGTTAAAATAGGGCCGCATTTTCCGGTACAGGCAGGGTAGTACATACCGTGTTGCCGTAAAGCATTCGTGGGTGAACCGCCCCACCAAAATTCAGCCATTGCAAGTGGTTGGAAATTATGCAGAAATGCATGTTGCAACAATTTAGGTGCGGCACATTCACCTGCTCCGGCCGGTGGTATTCGTTGCGCCGTGTGTTGAAATAGTTCGTTCAGGTTACGTTGTTCGCCTTTGGCATTTAGTAATACGAATGCGTCAAAGATTTGTTTTTGCAACGTATTGGAGCGTTGTTTACGTTCTTGTTTTAATTGCTGAATGGTTTGTTGCATTCGGGCTAATACCTGCTCCTGTTCCTTGATGCGTTGTTTCCATTTAGCCTCTAAACGCTTGTGCTCGGCTTTCTCAAATTGGCTTTCCTTGTTTAGGCGTAATGTTAGAACAGTATCTGCTTCGTTTTTTCGTGCCTCCTGACGGATTTGTTTGCGAATTTTCAATGCTTGTTTGGATGCTTGGATGGCTTGTTCGCCTGCCAACTTGCTTTCTTCTTTCTTCTTTAGGGCGTTGATATAAGCAGGATCATTTTCTAAAGCGGTTATTTGTTTATTCAGTAAGCTGATTGTTGCTTCTTCTTTTTTGAAAAAATCGTCCGGTTGTTGAAGGTCATAGATGGGAGGCACAAAGTAGGGATGGTGATAACTTCCGGCTAACAAACCGGAAAATGCTGCCAAAAAGCCAATCTTTCCTTGTGGCGAACGAACAATCAGTACGCCGAACATCTTTCCTTCTTTTAGTTCATGTTGCCATACTCGTTGTCCGGACAACATCTTTTGCACTTCGCTGGCAGCCATTACCGACAACGGATGTGGAGTATATCGAAAAGGATATGTGAATAAAGCGGGAAGAGGAATTTCTTGCTGAGATATATTCAATGGATGAAACATGGACGATAGGTCTTAATATGCTATGCAAAGATAGCAAAAAGATAATCCTAGCTGGCCTAAATGACTAAAATAGATTAATAACCTTCATGAGATTCATCGGGTGTGGTTTTTTATGTGTATATTTGAAGTATTGAGAGATCAATATCATTATTCATAATGCTAAAAGATAGAAAATTATGACACACATTATGCCCACGCTTCCTTATGAAATGGATGCACTTGCTCCTTTAATGAGTAGAGAAACACTCGAGTACCATTATGGTAAACACTTGCAAACCTATATAGACAACCTGAATAAATTGATTGTAGATACCCCCTATGAAGACATGTCTTTAAAGGAGATTATCTGCAATGCAGAAGGTCCGGTTTTTAACAATGCCGCGCAAACCTGGAATCACACTTTTTTCTTCCAAGGATTGTTGCCGGGAGGTACACCTGTCAATAGCACAATGGAGGCTCTGCTGACACGCGATTTCGGTTCGGTCGAGGCTTTTAAAGACGAGTTTACAAAAGCTGCATTAGGACTATTCGGTTCAGGATGGGTCTGGCTGGTTAGCGATAGTAAAGGAAAATTACAGATTGTTTCTGCGCCCAATGCTGCAAATCCATTGAAACAGCATTTGAAGCCGCTACTTACTATTGACGTATGGGAACATGCTTACTATGTGGACTACCGTAATAGGAGAGCTGATTTTATCAAAGCCTTTTGGGGGTTGGTTAATTGGGAAAAAGTGGCATCCTGTTATGCGCAAATTAGTTGATAACAGTTGACCGAGACAACACTAAAACAAAACGGCGGAAAGGTTGATAACAGTACCTTTCCGCCGTTTTATTGTCTACAACTGTCAGCTATGCGATTACATTACAAAGCATAGAAAGAGTCTACTCTATTTCAGCTTTGTGGGTAGGGAGGGATTATCGCTTTGTTGGCCGGGGCAAGGAAGCTGAACGCTGTGTGCTTCTTTTAAAACCGCACTGCGCTTCTCGTTAAAACGAGATGGGCAGTACGGTTGGATTAATGTAACATTGAGGTATAATGGGAAATATGTTTAAATATAATTTCCTTATTCGGATAGATTTTTTTATTTTTGCTCATTAAGAGCTTTTTTGAATATAAAAACTAGTATCAAATATATAAAAGACAAATCATGAAGAACTTTAAAGGTTATTCAAGGCAGCGTAAAGCTGTTGTTTTGGCACTTGCTTTACCTTTAACGTTGTCTACAGTCCCGGTGCAAGTAAAGGCGTTAAGCGGTTCGGCAACGGAGGTAGCTCAACAAAGCAAGCAAATTGTTGGAGTGAGGAAAATCAATCCAACGGCAGTGGAAGTGGTGTTTGCCAATAATCAGTGTATGACACTCGATTTTTATGGTGATAATATCTTTCGTGTATTTCAGGATGTGAATGGCGGGATAATACGTGATCCGCAAGCAAAGCCCGAGGCGCAAATACTCGTAAACAATCCACGTAAAATGTTGTCTAAACAATTGGTTGCCGGTGAAGAGAACAATCAGATTGTGATTACAACCAGTCAGATAAAGGTTACAATCGACAAAAAAACGTCTTTGATGAAGGTGACCAATTTAAAGACAAATCAAGTAGTTATTGAAGAAGTTGAACCTGCTAAATTTGAGAAAGGACGTGTTACGCTTTCGCTGAAAGAGAATCCTCAGGAGTATTTTTATGGCGGTGGTGTTCAGAACGGACGTTTTTCTCATAAGGGAAAGTCCATCGAAATCGTGAACACCAATAATTGGACGGATGGCGGTGTTGCATCTCCCACACCATATTATTGGTCGACGAATGGATACGGCATGATGTGGTACACCTTCAAACCGGGTAAATATGATTTTGGAGAAACGGCGAAGGGTATCGTAAGCTTGCAGCATAAAGAGGACTATTTGGATGTATTCTTTATGGTAAACGAGGGGGCGGTATCATTGCTTAACGACTTCTATCAACTGACGGGAAATCCGGTCTTGTTGCCTAAATTCGGTTTCTACGAAGGCCACCTGAATGCATACAATCGCGACTATTGGGTGGAAGATGAAAAAGGAATCCTTTATGAGGATGGCAAGAAATATAAAGAAAGCCAGAAGGATAACGGTGGAGTGAAGGAGTCACTGAATGGTGAGAAAAACAATTACCAGTTCTCGGCTCGTGCGGTAATTGATCGTTACAATGCACATGATATGCCTTTGGGCTGGGTGCTTCCCAATGATGGTTACGGTGCTGGTTACGGTCAGACCGAAACACTCGATGGAAATATTCAGAATTTGAAAGAGTTTGGTGACTATGCGCGTAAAAAAGGTGTGGAAATAGGACTTTGGACACAATCCGATCTGCATCCGAAGGATGGTATCAGTGCTTTGCTTCAACGCGATATTGTAAAAGAAGTGAGGGATGCCGGTGTACGTGTTTTGAAAACAGACGTGGCATGGGTAGGTGCCGGTTACTCTTTTGGACTGAATGGTGTAGCCGATGTAGGTAACATCATGCCTTATTATGGCAGCAATGCACGTCCTTTCATCATCTCGCTTGATGGTTGGGCCGGAACACAACGGTATGCTGGTATCTGGTCGGGCGACCAAACCGGTGGTGAGTGGGAATATATTCGTTTTCATATCCCTACTTATATAGGTTCTGGTTTGTCGGGACAGCCTAATATATCTTCTGATATGGATGGTATTTTTGGTGGGAAGAATGTGCCCGTCAATATACGCGATTTCCAATGGAAGACCTTTACGCCCATGCAATTGAATATGGACGGTTGGGGATCTAATCCTAAATATCCGCAAGCGTTGGGTGAACCGGCCACCTCAATCAACCGCTGGTATTTGAAAATGAAGTCGGAATTCATGCCTTATACATATAGTATTGCAGAAGAGGCTGTGGATGGAAAACCGATGGTGCGTGCAATGTTCCTGGATTATCCCAATGCCTATACATTGGGAACTGCAACACAATATCAGTTCTTGTATGGCCCTTCGGTTCTGGTAGCTCCTATCTATCAGGAAACAAAGGTTGATGCTAAAGGAAATGATGTGCGTAATGGAATCTATCTACCGGAAGGAACATGGATTGACTATTTTACCGGCGAGGTATATCAAGGTAATTGTATCATCAATAACTTCGATACTCCAATTTGGAAATTGCCTATCTTTATTAAGCAAGGTGCAATTATTCCGATGACCCATCCAAACAACAATCCGAGTCAGATCAACAAGAAATTACGAATTTATGATTTGTATCCGGCAGGAACAACTACGTTTACAGAATATGACGATGATGGAACAACGGAGTTGTATCGTTGTGGACAGGGTGCGACTACACGTATTACATCTGTCGTAGAAAAAGACAAAGCGATTATAACTGTTGAACCTACCAGTGGAAGCTTTGAGGGAATGGAAAAAGAGAAGATATCGTACTTCCGCGTAAATGTGACAGCCCAACCTCAGAAAGTGAGTGCTAAGATTGGAAAGCAAAGTGTAAAATTGACAGCTGTACATTCTATGGAAGCGATGGAAGAGGGTACGAATGTATTCTTTTACGAGGAAGCTCCTGATATGAATCTCTTTGCAACGAAAGGTTCTGAATTTGCTAATCAGAAAATAATCAAGAACCCGGTTTTACATGTAAAACTGGCTGCAACGGATGTTACGGCCAACACCACAATGTTAGAGATTAAAGGCTTTAAGTACGCTCCGGTTAATACTTATTTGACATCAACCGGAGCATTGTCTGCTCCGGTTGCACAGATAACAGAAGAGCATACACAGCCTTACACGCTGACTCCCTCTTGGCAGAAAGTAACTAATGCTGATTATTATGAAATAGAGTTTGACGGTATGCTTTATACAACGATCAAGGATACAGAACTCTTATTCGAAAATTTGTCAGCTGAGACTACTTATAGCTTTAAAGTGCGCGCTGTAAACAAGGATGGAAAATCTGAATGGGCAACCGCTTCAGCTACAACAAAAGCTAATCCGTTGCAGTTTGCCATCAAAGGCATTACTGCCGAAACAACCTGCGAAAATCAAGGTGGACAAGGTATTAACAAATTGTTCGACTTTGATGAAGGCGCCGGATGGCACTCTAAATACGGTAAAGGTGACGCTGTTCCGTTTGATCTTGTTATGGACTTGAATAGTATCAATACATTGGATAAATTCCATTACATGCCTCGTAAAGATGGTGGCAACGGTACAATTCAGCAAGGTACTATCTATTATAGTGTAGACAAAACAAACTGGACCGAGTCCGATAAATTCGAGTGGACAGGCAGTGAGGTCAAGGTTTACGAATTTAAGGACAAACCTACGGCACGCTATATCAAGTTGGCTGTAACTAAGGCTGTTGGTAATTTTGGTTCAGGACAGGAACTGTATGTATTTAAAGTCCCCGGTTCGGAAAGCTTGATTCCTGGTGATATCAATCGCGATAACAAAGTGGACGAGAATGATTTGACCTCTTATATGAACTATACCGGATTGCGTAAAGGCGACAGCGACTTTGATTATGTAAGTATTGGTGATTTGAATCAAAACGGTCTGATTGATGCTTACGACATCTCGTCTGTAGGTACAAAACTGGAAGATGGTGTTAGCAGAGGTAAGATTGCCGCATTGGCCGGAACTATAACCATTACACCTTCTAAGAAAGTTTACAATGCCGGTGAGGAAGTACAACTTGTTGTGAAAGGCAGTGGTTTGTCATCCGTCAATGCAATTAGTTTTGCCCTTCCTTATGACAATAAAGACTTGGAATATGTAGGTGTTGATGCAAAGGGTATGAAGAGTATGATGAATCTAACTTATGACCGTTTGCACACCAATCGCCAGAAAGCGCTTTATCCAACGTTTGTAAACCTTGGAGAGAAACCTTATTTGGAAGATGGTGAATTGATGGTGATTAAGTTTAAGGCTAAGAATAAAGTAACATTCAACTTAAAGGCCATTGACGGTATTTTAGTTGACAAGTTTATGAATAGTATTAAATTCTAATGTGCTGTAATAAATAGAAATTCGCCCTTGCCATTTTAAACGGTAAGGGCGATTTTTTTTAGGGATGAATCAGGCGAAATGTGCCAGTTCTTTTAAAATTCATCACCTGCATATAGATAATCAAAGACAGCCTGTTGGTAATCAAACAATTCATCTGTTTGGAAGAATCGGTTCAGTTCTTGTGTTGCAGTTTCTTTGGAGTCGGATGTATGGACAATGTTTTCCTGAAAACTCATGCAATAATCTCCTCGGATAGTACCTGGAGCGGCAAGCCTTCCATTAGTCTTTCCGGCAAGGGCATGTACCGTAGCGATTGCGTCCACACCCTCCCAGCAACAAGCAATGACGGGGGCTGCCATCATGGAACGTTTAACTCGTTCAAAAAACGGCTTTTCTTGTAGGTGAGCATAATGTTCATTCAATAAGTTATCTGTTAGTTGCAGCATTTTTAAACCGACAAGACGGAGTCCCTTACGTTCAAACCGATTGATAACCTCACCTATTAATCCTCGTTGTAAGGTGCTTGGTTTTAGTAATACAAGTGTTTTTTCCAGGTTCATAGGCATATATATTTATAAGTAAAAGTTTGTTGTCCAAATATAGGTGTTTCTTTTGAGATAAGTTTCTTTTATCAGAATTTTACCGGCCTGAAGGATGTTAAAGATGGGCGTGGGAAAAAAGTTTTGTTTATCAGTTTGCAGGACCTTTGTTCTTTTTTATTTTTGCAAATCAGATAAAAGTAGTTTAACACGGTGTAGATGAAGATAGAGTTATGATTATTTTAATTGCAGGAGATACGCATACTGGAAAAACGTTGTTAGCACAAAGGTTGCTAGAGAAATACCAATATCCTTATTTGTCGATAGATTTTCTAAAAATGGGACTTATCAGAAGTGGACAATGTGCCCTCTCTGTAGAAAGTGATGATGCTGAACTGACGGCTTATTTATGGCCTATTGTCAGAGAAATAATAAAGACCAGTATTGAAAATTCCCAAAATTTGATTGTAGAAGGATGTTACATTCCTTTTGGTTGGGAGAAGGATTTCACGGATGAATACACTCAGCATATTAAATATGTTTGTTTGATATTTAGTCAAACATATATAAAACATCACTTTCAAGATATTTTGCGATATGAAAATATTATCGAGAAAAGACTACCAGCAAAAATGACCACTGAAGCAATGGAGAAGACAAATAGATATAATTTGAAGCAATGTTTATTACGGGAGTATCGCTATATTTTACTTGACCAGCCTTACTCCATCAATATAGATGAGATTCTTCTTTAAGTATAAGAAGAATGGACTTGTAGGGTAGAAGGGGAGTATAGGCTTATAAAGAGTGCAATATTATGTTATACTTTTCTAAGCCTTTTCTTTGGTAAATAAAAAATAGCGTATTTTGTAACCTAGAATGTCGATGGAACAAAAAGTTGGTTAGCATCGCCTTTTCGAAAATATGAATTTAAATAATGATAGAGACATGAAACATTCAGCTATTTTTATGTGGCCTTTGCTTGCAGGGTGTCTTTTGTTAACCAGTTGTGTTAGTAAGAAGCAGTTTGCCGAATTGAAAACAGATTATGGCCAATTGCAAACTAAAAACGCCGACTTAATGAAGCAATACCAAGACGCACAGGTAAAGTTGGCAGAGAGTCGTACAACGATTAAGAGTTTGGAAGATCGCTTGGCGGAAGCCCGTAAAAACAACGCAGAGTTGCGTGCATCATATGCAGCTTTGCAGGGATCTCTGGACAAAAGTTTACAACAGAATTCACAAGGTAATGTGAATATATCAAAGTTGGTTGATGAAATTAATGCATCCAATCGTTTTATTAAACAGTTGGTTGAAACGAAGAGTAAATCAGATTCGCTCAATTTAGTGTTAACTACTAATTTGACACGTTCACTCAGCCGTGATGAGTTGAAAGAAGTGGATATTCAGGTGTTAAAGGGGGTTGTGTACATTTCATTGGCTGATAATATGCTTTACAAATCGGGTAGTTATGAAGTGAACGATCGCGCCGGAGAGACGTTAAGTAAGATTGCTAAAATCATTACTGATTACCGAGATTACGATGTCTTGGTGGAAGGTAATACGGACGATGTGCCTATTTCAAGACCTAATATACGTAACAACTGGGATTTAAGTACGTTGCGTGCTTCGTCTGTGGTACAAATCTTGCAAAAAGAGTATGGTGTTGATCCTAAACGTCTGACAGCTGCAGGACGGGGTGAATATAATCCGATAGCAGGAAATGATTCAGCCATTGGAAAACAGCGTAATCGCAGAACACAAATCATTATAACGCCTAAATTGGATCAGTTTATGGAGTTGATAGACAAAGCGCCAGAATCGGCCGAGAATTAAATTCTTGGTAAAAATAAAGTTTTAACCGGCTTTCTGTCTTGAGTGGATAACAGGAAGCCGGTTTTCTATTTTAAATGAGGATTCATTTTTAGAATTGTATTTCTTCTTCTTTTGTAGCTTGCCATTGATAGGTTTTGTGTATTTTTGCATACCCTTTAATTTGAAAATAATATGATGTACGAGTGGTTTGAGTGTAAGATTAAATATGAGAGAACCATGGAGAATGGTCTCGTTAAGAAAGTCAATGAGCCTTATTTGGTTGATGCGATCAGTTTTACAGAGGCTGAGAAACGTATTATTGAAGAGATACAGCCTTTCATGACCGGAGAGTTTCAGGTATCAGACATAAAGCGCGCCCGCTATGCAGAACTGTTTGAGAGCACAGAAGAAGCTGCAGATAAATGGTTCAAAAGTAAATTGACATTCATAACGCTTGATGAGAAAAGTGGAGCGGAGAAGAAAACGAGTCAAAACGTATTGATTCAGGCTGCAGATTTGCGTGATGCCGTAGCTAAATTGGACGAAGGGATGAAAGGTTCTATGATGGATTATGTTATTTCATCTATAACGGAAACGCCTATAATGGATGTGTATCATTATCGTGAGCCTACACCAGAATTCGCTGTAAAAAAAGAAGATTAAGGAGGCTGTACGATGATAGGTGAACGTCTTCAGGAAATAACGGCCCAATTACCTAAAGGAGTACGTCTGGTTGCAGTTTCAAAGTATAATCCTGAAGTTGCCATTGAGGAGGCTTATCGTTGTGGTCAGCGTATTTTTGGTGAAAGCCATGTTCAGGAGTTACAGCGAAAATATGCAGCACTTCCTCAAGATATAGAATGGCATTTTATAGGTCATCTGCAGACCAATAAGGTGAAATATATAGCTCCTTATATCGCTTTGATTCATGCCGTAGATTCTTATAAATTATTGCAGGAGATTGATAAGCAAGCAAAAAAATGCAATCGTGTAATTCCGTGCCTGTTACAGTTACATGTTGCTCAGGAAGAAAATAAATATGGTTTTTCGCCAGAGGAGTGCAAAGAAATGATTGCTACCGGTTGTTGGAAACAGTTGTCGAATGTGCGTATTGCCGGATTGATGTGTATGGCTTCAAATACAGATGATATCGAACAAATAAAATGTGAGTTTAAGATGGCTCATGACACATTCTTAGCGTTGAAAGCACGTTATTTTAAGGAGGATAGTGGCTTCTGCGAATGTTCTTGGGGAATGAGCCATGACTATCCATTGGCAATAAAGGAAGGAAGTACCTTGATTAGAGTTGGAAGTAAAATTTTTGGTGAACGCGTGTATTGACAAGGCTGTGTCACAGATCATAGAAACAAGCCGTAACGAATGAATAAGAGAGATTCGTTACGGCTTGTTTTGTTTAGACAGAGGAAAATAGAAGAGAAACTAGAGCAATAGTGATATAGACGTAACAAGTATCTTTTTCTTGAAAGAGTTGTTTGTTCATAGCTTTATTACTATCTTTGCACATTAAAATGATAAATGTGCAATATATGGAGCAAATTGGGAGTTTCTTAGCATGTGTAGAACATAGCATTATAGAACATTGGGACAGAGATGCACTGACCGATTATGAAGGAAGTACTTTGCAATATAAAGATGTTGCTAGAAAAATAGAGAAAATACATATATTATTTGAACATGCAGGCATTCGACAGGGAGATAAGATAGCCTTATGTGGCCGGAATAGTGCCAATTGGGCCGTTGCTTTTCTTGCAACCTTAACGTATGGTGCTGTGGCTGTTCCTATTTTGCATGAATTCAAAGCGGAACAAGTACACAACATTGTAAATCATTCTGAGGCCAAATTATTATTCGCAGGAGACCATGTGTGGACTACATTGGATGAAGCGGCCATGCCCGTTTTAGAGGGTATTATCAATATTCCGGATTATTCTTTGTTGGTCAGCAGAACCGATTTGTTGACAAATGCCCGTGAACATCTGAATGAATTGTTCGGTAAGAAGTATCCTAAGAATTTCAGGCAAGAACATATTTCGTATCATCACGATGCTCCAGAAGAGATGGCTATGATTAATTATACTTCAGGCACAACCAGTTTCTCTAAAGGGGTGATGATTCCTTACCGTGCCATGTGGTCTAATTTGGACTTTGCTCTTCGAGCATTGGGAGTTCATATGAAAGTGGGTGACCATGTCATCTCTATGTTACCGATGGCTCATATGTATGGTATGGCTTTTGAGTTTATATTTGAGTTTGTGTTTGGCTGTCATATCTTTTTCTTGACACGCGTGCCTAGTCCTCGGGTTATTTTTCAAGCTTTTGCCGATATCAAGCCAAGTGTTGTAGTATCTGTTCCGCTCGTTATCGAAAAGATTATGCGTAAGGTGGTGTTACCTAAATTGCAAACTCCTCGTATGAAAATGTTGCTGAAGATACCTGTAATCAATCAAAAAGTACGTGATAAGGTACGCGAACAGGTTTTTCAGGCTTTTGGCGGAAACTTTTATCAGATTATAGTGGGTGGTGCGGCTTTTAATAGTGAAGTTGAAGCTTTTTTGCATCAAATAGGTTTTAACTTCACCGTGGGATATGGAGCAACGGAGTGTGCACCGATTATTTCTTATGTGGATTGGCATGATTTCCGTACTACATCTTGTGGTAAACCTGCACCACGTATGGAGGTTCGTATTAATAGTCGAGACCCAGAAAATGAAGTGGGTGAGATTTTATGTCGTGGAGCTAATGTCATGTTAGGGTATTATAAAAATCCGGAGGCGACGAAGGAGGCTTTAGATGATGAAGGTTGGTATCATACAGGGGATTTGGGCGTGATGGACGCTGACGGGTATCTGTATATAAAAGGACGTAGTAAGAATATGTTGCTGGGGGCTTCCGGCCAAAATATATATCCGGAAGAAATTGAAGACAAACTGAATAATATGTTGTTAGTCAATGAAAGTGTTGTGATTCAAAAAGGAGAAAAATTGTATGGTTTGGTATATCCAGATTTTGAAGAGGCACATGGACTGGGACTGGCAGACGAAGATTTGGAACAAGTGATGGAACAAAACAGGCGTGAATTGAATGAACTGCTTCCCACTTATTCGCAATTGTCGGGTATAAAAATCAGAATGGAAGAGTT
>CABSGW010000033.1 GCA_902477365.1 uncultured Prevotellaceae bacterium | reverse complement strand
GTATTTGGATTGAGACAGAACGCCCTATCAGTATCGAAGAGGCACGCAAAGCTGTAGAAGAAGGCGAAGGACTGGTTCTCTGTGACAACCCCGAAAAGAAAGAGTACCCCATGCCGTTGTTCATTGCCGGTAAAGACCCTGTTTACGTAGGCCGCATTCGTAAAGACCTGGCCAATGAGAACGGATTGACATTCTGGATCGTAAGCGACCAGATAAAGAAAGGAGCCGCGCTGAATGCCGTTCAGATAGCTGAATACCTGATTAAAGTTGGCAATGTAAAGTAATATACTTACATTCTTCCCGATACAAAATAGACGGGGCATCTCCAATGAGATGCCCCGTCTATTTTGTATCGGGATAAAACGATTTTACAGTTAGCTCCAAACCGGAGGAATGGTACCAGCGCGATAATGTTCTACCAAATCCATCTCAAAGACCAATGTTGAGTAACCTGGCACTTTCTGTACACCGCTTCGCCCGTAAGCCAAATCGGAAGGCACAAACACACGCCACAAATCGCCTTTACGCATATACAACAATGCCGTACCAATACCACGCGCGAGACTACCCACCCTGAACATCACCGGAGCAGCCGAAGCACGATCAAACACCCGGTCAAAGTCTGTATATTGCCCCGAATGATCGAACACCATTCCATCAGCATAAGAGGTTGAAGGAATCAGACGTCCCCGGTAATTCATACGAACCGAATCGGTCACCAAAGGCTGTGTGACACCCGTTCCCCGACGCACAATTTCCACACAAATGGAATCCGTTCGTTTTGTTCCTGTTCCGGGTTCTAACGAATAGCTCAAGAAGGTACGCCAATCACAATGAGCCTCCCAGTCGTCCCCATAGGTACGTTTAGCCTCAGCTATTGCAGCCAGCGCAAAATCCATCTTCGTATTAAAAAAAGCCTCGTTACGCGCTTTCCAATCCACAAACTCTTCTACCGAATCATCGCTCTCGCTGCACGAAACCATGCTCATACACGCCAGCAGCAAAACCGGAACAATCCAAAACAACCTCTTCATAACAATGTCTATATTAAACCAGTTTCTTGAGTAATGAGGTGATACTCACCTTATCTTCGATGAGCGAACGCAAATCGGCAATCTTCACACGTTCCTGCTGCATCGTATCGCGCGAGCGGAGTGTCACACACTCATCCTTCAACGTTTCGTGGTCTACCGTAATGCAATAAGGAGTACCCACTGCATCCTGACGGCGATAACGTTTTCCGATGGAGTCCTTCTCGTCGTATTTGCAATTGAAATGAAACTTCAGTTCATTCATTATCTCACGCGCTTTCTCGGGAAGGCCTTCTTTCTTCACCAACGGCATCACCGCCAGCTTAACAGGCGCCAGGGCAGCAGGCAACTTCAGCACAACGCGGCTTTCGCCTCCCTCCAACTGCTCTTCGCAATAAGCGTGACACAACACACTGAGGAACATACGGTCCACACCGATGGATGTCTCAATGTCATACGGAGTGTAGCTCTCGTTTGTTTCCGGATCAAAGTATTTAATCTGACGTCCGCTATATGTTTCGTGCTGCTTCAAGTCAAAGTCTGTACGGCTGTGAATGCCCTCTACTTCCTTGAAACCAAACGGCATCTTGAACTCGATGTCGCAAGCCGCATTGGCATAATGCGCCAACTTTTCATGATCATGAAAACGGTAATTCTCCGCACCGAAGCCCAAGGCCTGATGCCATTTCATACGTGCCTCTTTCCATTGCTTGAACCATTCGATCTCCGTTCCCGGTTTCACAAAGAACTGCATCTCCATCTGTTCGAATTCACGCATACGGAAAATAAACTGACGGGCCACAATTTCATTGCGGAACGCTTTACCAATCTGTGCGATACCAAACGGCAACTTCATGCGACCGGTCTTTTGTACGTTCAGGTAGTTAACAAAAATGCCCTGAGCCGTCTCCGGACGCAAGTAAATGGTAGATGAACCCTCAGCCGTAGAACCGACCTCGGTCTTAAACATCAAATTGAATTGACGCACATCCGTCCAGTTCCGTGTGCCACTGATGGGACACACAATTTCTTCGTCAATGATAATCTGCTTCAGGGCCTCCAAATCACTGTCGTTCATGGCCTGAGCAAAGCGAGCGTGTAGTGCGTCTATCTTTGCCTGTATCTCAAGCACACGTCCGTTTGTTGCCCGGAACTGTGCCTCGTCAAAAGCCTCGCCGAAACGTTTGGCTGCTTTTGCCACCTCTTTCGCAATCTTTTCCTCGTACTTGCCCAACTGATCCTCAATCAACACATCGGCCCGGTAACGTTTCTTGCTATCGCGGTTATCAATCAACGGATCGTTGAAAGCATCCACATGTCCCGATGCCTTCCACACCGTGGGATGCATAAAAATGGCACTGTCGATACCCACAATATTCTCGTGCAACAGCACCATGCTCTGCCACCAGTATTGTTTGATGTTATTCTTCAGCTCCACACCGTTTTGACCATAGTCGTACACCGCACCAAGGCCATCATAAATATCACTCGAGGGAAACACAAATCCGTACTCTTTACAATGGGATACGATCTTCTTAAATACGTCTTCTTGCGCCATTTTTTCTTTTCTTTATTATGTCTAAGGGGTACAAAGATAGACATATTCGCCCGAATAGCCTTACCTTTGCCACTAAAATATTCATAAACAGTCCGTGTACAGACGTTTACCCGAAGGTTTATAAACCGTATTCCGTACCAACCGACAGCCCATCTCGTTGCAACCGACCCGCGGGCTTTTTTCAACGGACTGGGCATCTCCGCAAAAAGAACACGTAAAGGCCGGACCGGCAAATCCCAACCCGCCATACACCCACCTGCAAAAAAAGAAGTACGAAAAGTGCGGGATGCTCTTTTTTTCGTACTTTTGCTTCCATCTGATCACTAAAGCGTAAACTATGGGATTAATAAGCGGCAAACGCCGATTGACATTACGAGACTATCTATTGCGTACAGCCCTGCTGGTTGGTTCGGTACTACTGATTGTCTATTTCCTTCCACGAGAAAGTCGCTTCGGATATACGTTCGACCTGAACAAACCGTGGAAATACGGGCAACTCATTGCCAAATACGACTTTCCCATCTACAAAAGCGAACGTACCATCCAACTGGAACGCGACAGCGTCATGCGGCTGTTCCAACCTTATTTTGAAGAAGATAAAACAGTTGCACAAACGCAAATAAAGAATTTGCGTGACGACTTCTACAACGGAAAGATAAAAGGTGTGCCGGCCGGCTACCTGCCCTACATGGTACAGATGCTTCAAAAAGCATATGACACGGGCATCATCAACACCGAAAACATCATCCAACTGGCCGACAGCAGCATCCAGTACATCCGGGCTGTGAGGGGCACAGAGGCAACCTCGCATGCCGTGCAGAACCTGTTCTCGGCCCGGTCGGCTTACGAATATATCATAAACGCCGATACGGTACACTTCCGACGCGAATTTCTGCGCCATTGTAACCTGAACAATTACATTGAACCCAACCTGGTTTACGACAAGCAGAAGTCGGAAAGCATGAAAGCGGATTTGCTGGCAACCGTATCGTATGCAAGCGGACTGGTGCTAAGCGGACAAAAAATCATAGACCGGGGCGAAATAGTCGATGCCAAGACATTCAGCATTCTGGAATCAATGGCCAAAGAATCGTCCAAACGGGAAGAAAGTACTACGGAATTCCGCACCATTCTCATCGGCCACATACTGTTTGTCAGCATCTTGATTATCGGCTTCTTTGTATACCTGAACCTGTTCCGCCGCGACTATTTTGATACGCCAAACAGTTTGTTCCTGCTGTTTTCCATGATGGTGTTCTTCCCGGTTGTCACTTCGTTGATTGTACAACGCGACTCCACGGCTATTTTCTTGATACCATTCGCCATTGTCCCTATCTTTGTACGCATATTCACCGATACGCGTACAGCGTTCACCACATACATTTTTACGCTCTTGCTGGCTTCCATTCCAATCCAGACACCCTATGAATTCATCCTGATTCAATTTATTGCCGGAGTGGCCGCCATCTACAGCCTGAAAGAATTGACCCAACGCTCCCAACTGTTCCGCACGGCAGTTGTGGTTACGGCAGTCTCTCTCCTGTTGGCTTTTGCTTATAACCTGATTCAGGGTGTAGACCCTCTTACGATGGATCTGACCCTCTACATCCACATTGTCATCAACGGTGTCCTGCTGCTGTTTGCCTATCCACTCATGCTGCTTGTCGAGAAGACTTTCGGATTCACGTCCAGTGTTACCCTGATTGAATTATCAAACATCAATACCCCCCTGTTACGCCGCTTGTCCAAAGTGGCACAGGGCACATTCAACCACTCCATGCAGGTGGCCAACCTGGCAACCGAAGTGGCCAGCAAGATTGGGGCCAAGGTGCAGTTGGTACGTACCGGAGCGCTTTATCACGACATTGGGAAAATGGAGAATCCGGCTTTCTTCACCGAGAATCAGACCAGTGTAAATCCGCACGACAGCATCACCGAGGAACGTAGCGCGCAAATCATCATCAGTCACGTGACCGACGGACAAAAACTGGCCGACAAGAACCACCTGCCCAAAGTGATACGCGACTTCATCTCGACACACCACGGAAAGAGCAAGGCCAAATATTTCTACATCTCTTATATCAACAAGCATCCGGACGAGCCGGTAAACGAAGAACTGTTCACCTATCCGGGACCCAACCCCTTCACCAAAGAACAGGCCGTACTGATGATGGCAGACTCTATTGAGGCCGCCTCACGCAGTTTGAAAGAGATAACGGAAGAAAGCTTGCGCGAACTGGGAAACCGTATCATCGACTCACAGATGAACGAAGGATACTTCCGCGACTGTGCACTTACATTCAAAGACATCTCGATAGCCAAGGAAGTGTTTATTGAAAACCTGAAAATGATGTACCATACCCGTATCAGTTACCCGGAACTGAAGAAGGCGGAAGAACCGGCGCCAACGCGGGGAAAAATCTTTACAGGGGGTCGACATCGTAGTAGATGGTAACCGAGCGAAAACGGACATCGCCCAACACTTGTTGCTGGACAGCCCTCAGATAACGGCGCACTGCGGAAACGGAAGCGCCGTTTTCTACTTTCAGCACCATCTTCCGGATATGAAGTGAAAAGATACGTGCCACCGGAGGCGCATCAGGACCAAGCAGACGGCCGCCAAAGGCCTCACGCAAAGCCGTTGCCATTGTACCGGCCGCCTCATCGACAACATCTTGTTGGCGATGCTTCAGGTAAATATAAATAATGCGATAAAAGGGCGGATAACGAAACAGTTCACGTTCCGTCAACTGGTCTTGGTAGAAACCTATATAATCATTGGTGGTGACTTGCCGAATCACCGGCAAATCGGGCTGGCGTGTCTGCAAAATCACCAAACCGCGCGTATCGCGCCGGCCGGCACGACCTGCCACTTGCGCCATCAGTTGAAAAGCCCGCTCATGACTCCGGAAGTCAGGCACATTCAACGATGTGTCCGCATCCAATATCCCGACCACACGAACACGGTCAAAATCAAGCCCTTTAGAGACCATTTGTGTACCAATCAGCACATTGGTGGTTCCTTGTTGAAACTGACTGATAATGCGCTCGTAAGCCATCCTTGAACGCGTGGTGTCCATATCCATCCGGGCTGTACGGGCCTCGGGAAAGCACACTTGTACCGCTTCCTCTATCTTTTCCGTACCAAAACCCCTGTCGCGTAACTCCGTATCTCCGCAGTTCGGACACTGAACGGGAACAGGGTAACTGTTACCGCAATAATGACACACCAGTCTTCGCTCCGCATGATGATAGGTCAGACTTACATCGCAATGCACGCAACGAGGCACCCAGCCACAAGTGCGGCACTCCAGGAAAGGAGCATAACCACGGCGGTTTTGAAATAAAATCACCTGTTCGCCCTGTGCCAATGCCTCGTTCATAGCGTCAGTCAGCAACGGCGAAAAAGGCGTTTTCATCTGTTTTTTCCGACGTAACTCGGCCACATCTTCCACCTGGATTTGAGGTAGCCGGATATCACCGTAACGTGTAAAGAGCTCCACCAGGCCGTATTTCCGGCTACACGCATTGGTATAACTCTCCAACGAAGGAGTAGCCGTGCCCAACAGCACACGGGCATTGTTTTTAGCAGCCAGTACAACCGCCGCATCGCGGGCATGGTAGCGGGGCGCAGGGTCTTGTTGCTTATAAGACGGCTCGTGCTCTTCGTCCACAATAACCAGCCCAAGCCGTGAAAAAGGCAAGAACAAGGCAGACCGTACACCCAATATAAGTTCAAACGGTTGGTCGGAAAGCTGCTTCTTCCACAACTCCACACGTTCCGCATCGGGAAACTTGGAATGGTACACACCCATACGGTTGCCGAACACACGGCGCAGACGTTCGGTGATCTGCGTAGTAAGTGCTATTTCGGGCAACAGATACAACACTTGTCGGCCAGCCTCCAGTTCTTTTTTTATAAGATGTATGTAAACTTCAGTCTTTCCGCTCGATGTGACGCCATGCAACAGGCAAACCGGCTTGCTGGAAAAGGAATTTACGATACCATCAAACGCTTGTTGTTGCGCCGAGGTCAGATGGTGTTCGGCCAGTTGCGTTGTACGGCCGGTTTCCAGACGCCCTATTTGCCGGGTATAGGTGGCCAACACGCCACGATCCCGAAGCGCAGCCAACGAAGCCTCGCTTGCTCCGGAAGCACTTTTCAACACGCGTTTCGGGACTTCATTAATCACATTCCCATCCGTCTGAAGTCCATTTGACAAACCGCTTAACTCCACGTATTTCAACAACACTGCCAACTGTTTGGGAGCGCGCTTCAATGCATCGCAAAGCATGGCCAGGCGATGTTCATTACTCAAATAAGGCTCGCATAGTTTCACACAAACCTCCATACGGGGACGATAGGTAGAAGAAACCTGCTCCTTCATACGGACTGCTCCTCGTTCGAGCAACAAGTGCAATGCCGACAGCACACTGGCTTTCTTTCCCAATCGGCGCACCAACGCATCAACGGTCTGAGACGTTCCCTCGGGTACCTCATTCCATACGACCAATTCCCGATCTGTGAAACCGTCGGTATCGCCGATATAATCTTCATTGCGCTCTACACTGCTTTCGCTTTCAAGCTTCAACCCCGATGGCAAAGCTGCTTTACAGACATCTCCCACCGCACAGAGATAATATTCGGCCATCCATTCCCAGAAATCCAACTGACCGGAAAGAAGCATCGGCGTCTCATCAATGACATCGGCCACCTCCTTCAGTTCGAAACTCACCTCCGGCTTTTCACTATAAATACGGGACACAAACGCCGCATACAGCTTACGCGGACCAAACGGAACGACCACCCGACTACCAACCGCCACACTTCCATGCCATCTGTCAGGAAGCACGTAAGTAAAAAGCCCGGGAAGCGGTAAAGGTATTATGACATCAATGTAAACCACAAAAACAATTTTGTACAGAAGAACTGCAAAGGTAGTACAAAAGTTCAGAACAAACGAACGGAAGAATCCCTGCTTTTAGCACATTTACGCCTATATATAAACTAACAACTACCCTATTGCACAATCAAAAACTAATTTAAATTAGATAGTTTTTAAGCGCTTTCCAATAAAATAAGAACAACCACTCTTAATTTATCAAAAATATTTTCTAACTTTGCAGCACGGATTATAATTTCTTTTTTAACGAGTTTTATTTGCAAACAAACACAAACACTATACAATAATGAAAAGAATGCTTGTATGTACCAAACAGTTGCTGCGCATACTGCCTGCGGCGCTGTTGTTTACGGCCTGTGTGGAAAGCGGTTATGACCTGAGCAACGATCTCGACATGACAATCGGCATGGGAAGTAACGGACTCGCGCTGAAAATCGGTAACACCGAGAACATTTACCTGCGTGACATCCTAGAAGTGGACCGCGATGAAGACGGGATGATTGACACAACCGCCAATGGTCTCTATTATCTGATAAAGAACGGAAACACTGACTTTACCGTCAATGTGAGTGAAATCGCAACACGCGACATCGACCCCGTTGATTTGTCACCTAACATTCCGCTCTTTACGTTTGACGCAGATGCTACTATCCCCGAGTTCTCCGAAAAGGAAGACATTGAAGCAGACAATACACTTGAAATCAACGTAGACAACATTGATGACGACGTGGTAAATCTGTACAGTATCGTACCCACCAACCAAAATATATCCTTATCACTGGATGTTTTGAAACCGGCCGGAACTAATTTCTACATTTCCGAGATCAAAGGATTCAGCATTGAATTCCCCGACTTTGTACACTCAAGCATGTTCCGAGAAGGAACGCACACGCTCTACATCGGCGACCTGACTAATAACCGCGACCACATAGAGCTGGCCAACCTGGTTATCGACTCGCTGACAACAGAAAACAAAGCCATTGAGAATGGCACATTGAACCTGGCAGACCAAATCACCATGAATGGTAACTTCACCATTAAAAGCACCGGACCAAACTACGTGACTGCCGGCAGTCAGCTTTCGGTTCAACTCAAAGTACAATTCCCACAACTGGGTGTAGCGCAAGTTTCAGGACAATTCAATCCGGCCATCAACCCCGAAGTGGATCCGCTGGAAATCGGCAACGACCTACCGGACTTTTTGCAAGATCCTGAAGTAACGCTGAACATGAACAATCCGACATTGCGCATAAACATGGGTGGTGAAGAACTTCCTATCCCCTTATTGTTCAGCGGTAACCTTGCCAGCGTAAAAGACGGTATGACACTGGAACAAGTGAACATCCCGGCAACGAACTATGTATCGGTACGCCCCTACCGGTTCTCCCAATATTATTTCTATGACGGAACTGCACCTTTCGATCCGAACAACACGATGAGTCCCGAGGCCATTAACGTAAAAGTTCCGGGATTGGGTAAAATTGTCACGAAACTTCCAGACCAGATAAACATCAACTTAGATGGCGGTAGAATCAAAGCAGACCCCGAAGCCCGTCACACATTACGTCCGGGAACAGATTACCACATTAATTTGGACTACGACGTGCTCATGCCGTTCCGTTACAATGCCAACACCTGCATTGTATACAACGACTCGGCAACCGACATGAACAAAGATCTCAAAAAATATCAGGCTGACGGAATCACCCTTACGGCAAAAGCCATCAACACCGTTCCGTTGGATTTGACCGTCACCTTGATTCCTATTAGCGTTACAGGTGAAGATCTGTCAGATGTATTGATCGTTGAACCAGCCATCGCAGCCGCGGCTCCAATAGGCGGAATGAAGGAAACTCCGTTGACCATCACCATTACAGCCAGAGACCGCGCCGCTGTCAGCTTGTTAGATCAGATTATATTCAAAATCCACGCAGACGCTGCCGATCAAGCCGAACTGAATTCGAACCAATACATCCGTATGGAAGACATTCGCATCAGGCTAAACGGACAAATAATCGGTAACTTCAACTAAGGATTAAGCCGTAATAAGAATCATTTAAGCTAAGATCAAGATGAAAAAGATACTTAAATATACGTTGGCGGCAGCCCTTATTTGCACAGCAGGAACCGCCCATGCACAAGAATTGCGTGCATCCTATTTCTCAAAGACGTCTAACTTCCGTCACCAGATAAACCCGGCTTTACTCGACAAAGCATATGTTGCCCAACCGTTTACAGGAAACATCAACCTAGGAGCAACGGGTAACGTGGGACTCAAGAACTTCGTATACAAACTAAACGGTAATCCCGATTACGACTTGACAACATTTATGAGTCCTACCGTAGACACCAAGAAATTCTTGGGCGACCTGGATAGCAAGAACAGATTAGGCGTACACGTAAACTACAACATTGCCTCGGTTGCTTTCAGAGGATTCGGCGGCTTCAACTTGGTTGAGTTGAACTTGCGTTCGAACACGCAGCTGAACTTGCCTTACGAGTTGTTCTCGTTCATGAAAGAGGCCGGCGCACACGAGCGTTACAACATCTCCGATTTGGGTGTTCGTTCACAAAACTACATGGAGTTGGCATTCGGCCATTCGCGTGCCATCAACGACCGCTTGAATGTAGGAGCCAAATTCAAAGTTCTTCTGGGTGCTGCCTATGCAGACATGGACGTAAAGAATCTGAACATAACCATGAACGACGACAAGTGGATTCTGGAAGGTGACGCACGTCTGAACACGGCTGTGTTAAAATCCAAATACGAGTTGGACGACACGCCTAACGAGAACACCAAACCTGGAATGAATAAAGTTGAAGGACTGGATGATGTCAGCTTCGGTATGCCCGGATTCGGTTTAGCCGTTGACTTGGGTGCAACTTATAAAGTAATGGACGGCCTGACCGTTTCAGGATCAATTACCGACCTCGGTTTCATCTCATGGAGCAGCAACCAAGCTATCTCGGCCGACAAGTGGGAATTTGACGGTTTTAAAGATCCCATCCACGTGGAAGGTTCCGACCCGAACAGTCAAAAGTTAGGCGACCAGTTCGAGTCTATTGGCGATGACCTGGAACGCATGTTCTCTGTTTACGATAATGGTAAGAAAAGCGTGCTTCAAGGCCTGGCCGCAACCATCAATCTGGGCGCGGAATACGAGATGCCTTTCTACAAGAACCTGACCGCCGGTTTCTTATATACCAGCCGTATCGAAGGTATCTACTCTTACCACCAAGGTATGCTTTCGGCCAATGTACGTCCGCTCAAATGGTTCGAGGCATCTATCAACACCTCTGTCTCTTCCACAGGATGGTGCTGGGGTGGTTTACTTAGCTTCGGTCACAAAGGATACAATTTCTTTATCGGTTCAGACCGTATCATAAGCAAAGTGAACAAACAAGGTATTCCAATGAACAGTTTCAACGCAAACGTTTGTTTAGGTTTCAGCTTCCCGCTCAGCTAAACACATATATTATTTTCAATAAGATAAAGGGGGAGAATTTTCTTCCCCTTTATTGTATCCTGTACTTTGTACCATCCTCGCCATCCCCCTCCACTTCTCAAAAGAAATGTATATATGCGTCAACAGCCATAAGATTCAAAGCCCGGTCGGCCTCTCTCTGCTTCCAGTAATAACGAGCAGCCCAGTCCGTTTCAACGAACTGGGCTGCTCGTTGAAACAGACTGGGCATAAAAAAATGTAACCCACAAATGTAAACATAAACATTGAGCGGCCAAACAGGGATAAAATAGTAAGTGGAATAGCCCTTATTATTAACAAAAGAAGTATCTTTGTCCCTAGAAACAGGTCTTTATCCTAACATTTACACTATGAAAGTAACCATATTGCAACGCGATATTGTATGGGCCAATCCCACGGAAAACAGGGACCGCATCACCCGTGTATTGGATCAATACCCCGACACGGAACTATTTGTCCTGCCCGAGATGTTTTCCACAGGATTCTGCACACGGCCTCAAGGCATTGCCGAACCGGCAGCAAGCGATACACTAGCCTGGATGAAAACACAAAGTGAACAACGCAACTGTGCCTTGGCCGGCAGTGTGGCCATCGAGGTTGAAGGACACTTTTACAACCGTTTCTATTTTATTCGCCCGAACGAACCGACGGTTCACTACGACAAACACCACCTGTTCACCTACGGAGGTGAACACAAACGTTTTGACGCAGGCAACGAACGCATTGTCGTCACCTATCGCGGTATACGCTTTCTACTTCAAATTTGCTACGACCTGCGTTTTCCCGTCTTTTCACGTAACTTGAACGACTATGACGTTGCCCTCTATGTAGCCAGCTGGCCTACGCCGCGTGTGGCAGCCTGGCGTGCATTGCTCGTTGCACGGGCCATCGAGAACCAATGCTACGTAATTGGGGTGAACCGCGTTGGCACAGACATTGCTTGCGACTATTGTGGCGGCAGTGCCGTTATAGACGCTTACGGCAACTACCTGGCCCAATGTCCCGACCACACAGAGAGCGAAGCCAGTGCTGTCATCAACCTGGACGAATTAGCACAATTCCGTACCAAGTTCCCGGTACTGAACGATACGGACACGTTCACACTAACACTGAAATAATCACTTCCTATTATGATAAATCAATCCAAAAAGGAATTACTATTGGGAGACGAGGCAGTGGCCTTAGGAGCCATCCACGCCGGCATTAGCGGCGTATATGCTTATCCCGGAACTCCCTCTACTGAAATCACAGAGTACATACAGGCACACCCTATTGCCTGCGAACGGAAACTGCACACACGCTGGTGTACCAACGAGAAAACAGCCATGGAGGCTGCTCTGGGAATGTCGTATGTGGGAAAACGTTCACTGGTGTGCATGAAACACGTCGGAATGAATGTGGCTGCCGATGCCTTTGTCAACTCTGCCATTACAGGTGTAAACGGCGGTCTGGTAGTGCTGGTGGCCGACGACCCCTCCATGCATTCTTCACAAAACGAGCAAGACACCCGCTTTTACGGTAAGTTTTCGTTGTTGCCCATCCTGGAGCCTTCGTCCCAGCAAGAGGCTTACGACATGATGAAGTTTGCCTATGAGCTATCCGAAAAAGAAGGTTTGCCCATATTGATGCGCATCACCACGCGCATGGCACACTCACGGGCTGTGGTTACCTTGGGAACCATTTCTGCCGAAAACGCATTGAACAATAAGGCCGAACGCATGGACTGGATTCTGCTTCCGGCCAACGCCAGACGCCGGTACGAAAAGCTGGTACGTCAACAAACCGTGCTAGAAGGTCACGCGCTCAACTCCCCTTACAACCTGTTTGTAGAAGGCAAAGACCACAGTCGCGGACTTATCGCTTCAGGCATAGCTTACAACTACGTACTCGAGGCTTTCAACGGTACATGTCCCTTCCCGTTATTGAAGGTATCACAATATCCACTACCCAAAGAGTGGATTCGTCAAATGGCAACCGAGTGCAACGAACTGCTCATTCTTGAAGAGGGACAACCGCTCATTGAGGAACAAATCAGCGGTTTGCTGCCTACCCCCATCCCCATTAAAGGACGGTTAACCGGAGACTTGCCCCGCACCGGTGAGCTGACGCCTGACAGCGTAGCCGCAGCACTAGGTCTGAAAACGCCACAGCCTTTCAGACCCTCTCAAAACGTTGTGCCCCGTCCGCCGGCCTTGTGTAAAGGATGTGGTCACCGGGATGTTTACGACGCATTGAACCTTGTGGTGAAAGAGTACCCGACAGCCAAGATATTCAGCGACATCGGTTGTTACACTTTGGGAGCGCTTCCCCCTTTCCGCACCATCGACAGTTGTGTGGACATGGGAGCATCCATCACAATGGCCAAAGGAGCTGCCGACGCCGGACTCTTCCCGGCCATCGCCGTCATTGGCGACTCCACCTTCACCCACTCGGGCATGACGGGTTTGCTGGATGCTGTAAACAGCCAGTCTCCCATCACCGTTGTTATCTCCGACAACCTGACCACCGCAATGACCGGCGGACAGGATTCGGCCGGAACAAACAAATTCGAAGCCATTTGCCTGGGACTGGGGGTTGAGCCCGACCACGTAAGGGTTGTTATTCCTCTTCCCAAGAATATGGAAGAAATCACGCGTATCATTCGTGAAGAAATCGAATACCAAGGCGTATCTGTCATCATTCCACGCAGAGAATGCATACAGACACTTAACCGCAAGCTGAAAAAAAAGAAAGCCGAAAAATGAAAACAGATATCATCCTATCAGGCGTCGGAGGACAAGGTATCCTCTCCATCGCCACACTTATCGGACAGGCAGCCATGACCAAGGCACTCTACATCAAACAGGCCGAAGTACATGGCATGAGCCAACGGGGAGGCGACGTACAGTCAAACCTCCGCATATCCGACAGTCCCATACACTCCGATCTCATCGCAAAAGGACATGCTGATGTGATTATCTCACTGGAACCGATGGAAGCGTTGCGCTATGTGCCGTACCTAACCGAAAAAGGGTGGATCATCACCTCTTCCTCTCCCTTTGTCAACATCCCTAATTATCCGGAACAAGAACTGATTGCCAAAGAGTTGCAAAACTATCCGCACGTCATTGCTCTGGACATTGACAAACTGGCGCAAGAGAACAATTTGGCCAAATGCGCCAATGTAATCTTGCTTGGAGCCGCAGCCCGCGCTCTCCACTTGCTGGAATACAACGAACTGGAAGCCAGCATACGTACTGTTTTCGCCAGTAAGGGAGAAGATATCATTGCCATGAACCTTAAAGCATTATCCATCGGTTACGAGATGGTTGATCCCGAAAAAGCGTAATTATGACACACCAGGTTTTTAGCAACGAGTTAGTGGAATCGGTTATAAAAGAATTGAACATAGCCGATATTGGACAAGCCACCATTGGTGACATTCTGTTGGTTGCCTCCCGATTGGAAGAGCTGACGGGTATCCCCTTTATCCGTATGGACCAAGGATCACCCGGACTTCCGCCCAACATCATCGGCATGGAAGCCGAAAAGGCTGCGCTCGACCGTGGTCTGGCATCTATCTACCCAGCCGCCGCAGGCGTAGCCGAACTGAAAGAAGCCACCTCCGAGTTTGTAAAAGCATTTATAAACATCGATATATCTCCACGTGCCTGCGTTCCCACCACCGGCTCGGTCGCAGCATCCTTTGGGGCATTTATCGCCTGCTGCCAGCGCGACCCGAAAAAAGACACCGTACTGTTCATTGATCCGGGTTTCCCTATCCAGAAATCCCAATTGCGCGTACAGGGCATCAACTATCAGCAATTTGACATATACCCTTACAGGGGAGAGGCTTTACGCACCAAACTGGAATCGTTCTTGAGTCAAGGGAACATCGCGGCGATTGTCTATTCCAACCCCAACAACCCGGCATGGATCTGTCTGGAAGAGGACGAGTTGCGCATCATCGGCGAACTGGCAACCCGCTACGACACCATTATCTTGGAAGATCAAGCGTACTTCTGCATGGACTTCCGTCACGACTTGGGCCATCCCTACGCTCCTCCTTATCCCCCCACGGTAGCCCGCTATACAGACAACTATATCCTGATGCTTTCGGCCTCCAAGATATTCAGTTATGCCGGCCAGCGAATCGCCGTAGCTTGTCGTGTTCCGCCATAGGTGATGACG
>CABSGW010000032.1 GCA_902477365.1 uncultured Prevotellaceae bacterium | reverse complement strand
AGATGCAGGAAGAACAGATTAAACCCGTTTTGGTGCTGAACAAATCCGATTTGGATTTTGATCGGTTTAAGTTGGAAACCCAGCTTCAGCACAGCCTTCGGCACATACCGGTGTTTACAACAAGTCTTTATCGGCCTGAAACTTTACTTCCGCTACGGCAGTATGTAGGGACGGGTGAAACGGTGGTGTTTGTCGGTTCGTCGGGGGTAGGAAAGAGCTCTTTGATCAATGCGCTTTGCCGGAAGTCGGTTTTGGTTACCTCTGACATCAGTTTGTCAACAGGAAAAGGGCGACATACCTCAACACATCGGGAGATGGTGTTGGTTGAAGGCGGGGGAGTGTTGATTGACACCCCGGGCATCCGGGAGTTTGGACTGACAGCGGACAAGTCCGATGCTATTTCCGAAACATTGGCAGTATCCGGTTATGCTGCGGCCTGCCGCTTTGGAGATTGCACGCATACCAACGAACCGGATTGTGCCGTGTTGAAAGCTGTGGACGACGGTGTGCTGGATAGGGGCGTGTACCAGAACTACTTGAAAATGCAACGTGAATCGTGGCATTTCACCGCTTCGGTACATGAGAAACGGAACAGAGACCGAGCCTTCTCAAAACTTGTTGCCCAAGTGAAGAAACGGAAAGACGACTTTTGAGTGCCTAATTGAGACCGTGGCCAGGGAATAGTGAGAGACCCAGGCCACGGTTTTTTATGTTGGTTGTGGAGAATTGTTTCTTCTTTGGGGCTTGAATGGTTTTAGCCAGGTTTTTCATGGAAAAGAATCGGACTGTATCACTGTTTTTTTGTACTTTTGAAAGGTTTAATTTATTTGATTGGAAGATGAAAAGACACATCCTATTAAGAGGTTTGATATGTTTGGTGGTCTTGTTTCTTTGTGGATGGAATGGTGGTCACAAGGTACAAGCGCATACGGTTCCGGCAGATTCGGCTATCAGTGTCGTGACGAGGCTTACAGAACGGGTGATGCCCGGAAAAAGTAGCTGTTTTACCTTTAAGATAGTGCCTGGAAAAAAAAAGTTTTACCGGGTTTCGGGTAAGAAGGGGAAGATCTGTATAGAGGGTGATTCTCCAGTCAGTTTGACATCGGGATTGCATCGGTATATGCGTGACTACCTGCATGCCGAAGTGAGTTGGACGAACTTTCAGCCGTCGCTTCCGGAAGTGTTTCCTTGTCCGGAAAGGACAGTTTATGCACAAAGTCCGTTCCCCTTTGTTACGTATATGAATTATTGCACGTTTGGTTATAGTACTGTTTTCTGGGATTGGGAACGTTGGGAGCAGGAGCTGGACTGGATGGCGCTACATGGTGTGACACATCCTTTGGCCATGGTTGGTGTTGAAAATGTGTGGTATCGTTTTCTGACTAAGTTGGGATACACGGATGCGGAAGCGAAAAAGTTCTTGACAGGACCTGTGTATATGCCTTGGTTGCTGATGGGCAATATGGAGACATTGGGAGGGCCGATGAGCGATGGGTGGTTGCAGCGGCAGTTGGCGTTGCAGCATAAAATAGTGAACCGTATGCGCAGTTTGGGTATGGAACCCATTTTTCAGGGATTTTATGGCATGGTTCCATCTGATTTCGGTAAACATCACCCTTCTGTAAAGCTGATAGAACAGGGTAAATGGAACACATTTGACCGTCCGGCTGTGTTGTCTCCGCTTGATCCGGAGTTTCCTCGGTTGGCTCAGTTGTGGTATAGTACTTATAAAGAGCTGTTTGGTGATACACGTTATTATGGTGGCGATTTGTTTCACGAAGGAGGAAAGACGGGTGGGTTGAATCTTACAGCTTGCGCCCAAGCTGTTGAGCGTGAAATGGTTCTGGCCAACGAACAAGCAGTCTGGGTGTTGCAGAGTTGGGGGCAGAATCCGGTTGCTGATTTACTGAGAGGATTGTCAGCCCGCCATGCGATGGTGGTTGAGCTCTGTGGGGAATACTGGCATCGCTGGAAAGACAGGGGAGGCTATGAGGGCATACCTTGGGCTTGGTCGAATATCTCCAACTGGGGAGGTAACATCGGACTTCATGGGCGTTTGGATGCGATTGCCTCTCAGCCTGCTGAGGGGCTGAATCATTCCGTAGCCGGAAAAACGATGAAAGGTATAGGTTTTACGCCGGAAGGCATTGAGACGAATCCTGTAGTTCCGGCTTTATGGAGTGAATTAGTTTGGAGGGATCGGCCCTTGGTTATGGACGATTGGTTAGATAGGTACGTTTATCAACGTTATTCGGTCAATTTATCTTCGTTACGTGAAGCATGGAGGGGATTCTACCATACAGCGTATGGAACTTATCCCGGATCGCGTCGCCCTTCCGAACCTGTCTTTTGTGCCAATCCATCTTTGCAGGTGAAAACGGTTTCAGCCTGGTCGCAGTGTAAAATTTTCTATGATCCGAAACCGTTTGGCGATGCATGCGAACTCTTCTTGCGTGATGCCGATATGCTGAAGCATAATAGGAACTATCAATATGATGCGGTGGATATGGTGCGTCAGTATTTATCGGACTTAGGACGGGCTACTTATGCTGATATTCAACAGGCATGGAACAGCCGTAACCGTGTTGTCTTTAACCAAGCGACGCAACGCTTTTTGCAGCTTATTCAAGATCAGGATCAGTTGTTGCGTACACATCCTATGTTCTCTTTTGCGACGTGGTTGGACGATGCTCGGAAAGCCGGTGAGACATTGGCCATGCAGCATCAGTATGTGTATTATAACAAATTGATTGTTACCTCGTGGGATAAGGTGGAAGGATCACTGAATGATTATACACATCGTGAATTGGGCGGTTTGTTGGGAAGCTATTATTATAAACGTTGGAAGCTGTATTTCAATTATCTGGACCAGAAGTGGGACAATCCGGCTATGCCTGAACCCTACTTGTTCGGGTTTACGCGGACGTGGTTGTATGAGGAACTCAGTGAGGCACTTGCTCCAGTACATTGTAACCCCGTGGAACAAGCTGTTAATGTATTCACTAAGTATAGAAAGAAGGCATACTGAAAATGTTTTTAGGAGGATAGACTTACAGGTGGAAATGTTAAAGCTATATTAAAAAGGCGGATAAGACTAAACGCTTTTCCTTATTTACTATCTAATAACTAAACATGTACAGGTTTTGATGAAGTAGTAAATAATCAATGAAAGGCTAAAACAATGAATACAAAATTTTCTATCTTATGTCTCGTGGCAATGATTTGTCTGGGATGTAGCAATATGCAAGCTCAAGAAACGAAAAGGCATTTTCCATCGAAAGATGGTACGCACTATGCAGAACGGCAAATGAAACATATGCAGGAGCGCTTGATGCTGGACGATAAAACGGCCGAGAAGTTTGAACCGCTCTATAAAGAGTATTTGCAGGCTCTTAAGGCATGTATACCCAACCAAAAAACGGATGTACGGCGAAAGGAACGTTCGGACGAACAAATAGAGCGTGATTTGAAGAATAGGTTCGAGACTCAGCGTAAATTGTTAGATGTAAAGGAAACTTATTTTGCCCGATTCCGGAAAATATTGAACGCACGTCAGTTGGAAATGGTTTTTAATTCTCCGCACGTTAAAAAGGCAAAGGCTGTAAAAGCTAGACAAACAAAGAAGATGGAACATAAAAGACCGATGGAGCGTAAATCCAGATCTTAAGTTCCTTATACTTCAAACTAAGAGGCGGAGCTGCGTATATTGTTGCAGCCCCGCCTCTTAGTTTGAAGTATAAGGATATTTCTTATTTTTTCTTTGGTAATTGATGTACTTTAATAACCGTCAAGCAGTTGTTTGAAGTAGACAGTACCAATTCTGCTTCACGCTTCTCTTGTGTATTGTTAGGTTCAAGTGCAAGCAAAACAGTGTATTTGCGGGGTTGTTTCGTGTCTTGTTGCCGCTCAATAACTGTACGCTCGGGTACTAGCCATTCGGCATTACTTGCGATTTCTATTTTCTTAGCGTAACTGATAAAGATAATAGAATCTTTAGTTACATAGGAAGAGTCTGTGAGTTCAAATTCAGGATATTCAGGGGCTTCTTCTCCCGGAGTAAGGGTCATATCCGGACGTTGTATGTTCATGTAAGATACTTGTGTAAATTTCTTCATGTATGAACGTCCGTCTGCCTTAACCCATGCCTCAACGGAGCGGTTCTCTCCCGTATCATTTGCAGGGAAAGCCAGGTCAATAACAGTGGTGGCCTGATATCCGGGTTTGATGTCGAGTGAAGTTTGCGAGAAGTCCATCCAGTCACCTTTTTGTGGGGTCAGTACCCAACTGTCTGTTGAAACAATGACCATAGAATCTCTCTCTTGGTCTGCATACAGTTTTGCCTCGGGGCCGTTTGGAACGGGCATTGCAAAGAAGTGTAGTTCGTTTTTGTCTTCTAGACATGAACTGAAGGTGATACCGGCAAAGGCCAGTAAGAATAAATGTATTTTCTTCATTGTCTTAATGGTTCTGATTTTATTTTATGGGGCGAAGTTACGAAAAAGATGTAGTACATACAACGCACACACTGTGTAATAACACATCTTAACGGCCAATAAGGGGTGCTGATTACTACTAATACCAGTCTATGTTTGAGCTATAGCTACTACGTTTATCCCATTTGAGAATATCTGCCAGTACAGACGTTTTGGCACGGAACGAGAAATTGAACGAGCTATATGGGGTAAGCACTACGGAACATGACATGGAGAAACAGTGTAGGTCGCGTGAAAGAGAAGCTGTTGTCATAGATAACTTTTTGTTTTCAAAGTCGTATCCGGAGCTATAGTTGATGTTCCATCCTTCAGAAAGCCGCAAATTACCCGAGAAGTTCATGTTTTGACTGAAAGAGTAAGGGTAACGCATGGTCCGTGGATTAATTTTTCCGCTTGTGTTTTCACGCATGGTGATACCATAAGAAACCGTGAAGCTCCAAGGCAATGAAAAAGCCAAATAACCATCTTCGTCTTTCTGGGCTTTCCTTTCCTTTTTTGCCGCATTACGGCTGCTCTGCAGTTCCGGATCTAAATTGCTGTCGGTTGCATCTTCTGTCTCTTCGTCAGGAACCTGGCTATCTGTATCAGTCGTGTTATTGCCATCTTTCTTGCCTAATAATTTGGCAAAAGTGCTGTTGTTGATGGTATATGAAATGTTTTGGGACATTCCTTGAAAGCGTCCGAAACGCCCGTAACTCCACTCTGTCCGGTTACCTTCCCTTACATTTCCATTTTCATCGAATTCATACGCGTAGGTAGCAAATCTTGCATTCATACTGAAAGTGTATCCTTTCCATAGGCGCAAGCGTAAGCGTGTATCCAAATTACTCCATTGACGTTGTTTGGCTGCCATGTTATATGATAAAGTTCCAGACAGCTCATCGATAATACTTAATTTCTTCTCACCGGTGGAGTCACGACTACTTTTTACTTTCATCTCGACGTTGTTGGATAGACTCATGGTGATGTTTCCTGTTTTTCCACGGGACGGAACACCAAATAAACCGTGTGAAAAAGGAGAATAACTTACAGTAGAGACATTTCCATCGGCATCGGTTTTTACGTAACTATCATAATAGCCATAAGACTCTGTACCGAAGTCTGGAGCATAATTGTACGAAACACTAGGCTTCATGACATGACGTACAGCAATTATGCCGTCTCCAAACAATTTTTTCCAGGGTTTGTAAAAGCCATACAGCGTAGTGTTGGCTGATACGCCTACACTCCAGTTGTATAAGTTGTAAAAACCATAAGTAGTATCGGCAACCTCTTGTTGGTTGGTTTCGTCCCAACTTCGTGTAATTTTATTGCTGTACATGCGGTCATGTATTTTGAACGAAGGAGAGATGTTGATGTATTTAAACAACATGAAGTTTGCTTGGATTGGTATGTCGTGTTCCATACCGTTTCTCCAGTCTTTGATAAGGTTGGAATGGAACAACTCGTCCTCTTTACTTGTAATGCTGTTGCTTAAGTGTCCGGTATAGCTCATCGAAATTTTTTCATACCACTGTTCTTTGCCACGCGCTTTTTTACGTTTGAATGGATAAAGACGTGCTAAAGAGATGTTTAAGTCCGGTAATGTGACAGAAATGGATGAGTCACGCATACTTTGACTCAAGTTCATGGTAGAGGAGAGTGTAAGGCCGATGTTCGGGAATGTGTATTGATAACTCACACTACTGGTACGTGTACTTTGTGTGTAGGCAAGCGGGTCATACATACTACTTAGGTTCTTACGCTCGTAACTTTCTGTTGCAAAGTTTACGCTGGCCGAGAAAGATGAATTGGGAGAAGCCTTTTGATCCTGCCGGTGCGACCATTGTACCTTGAAACTAGTTGTCTTTTCGTAGTCGGGCATATTCTTTTCGCCTTCAATGGTGTTTAGATAGCTGAGATAAAAATTACCACTATATTTATAACGTTTGCGGTAGTTGGTTTCAGCACTCAGTCCCCATGAGCCTTTAGTATAAATCTCGCCCAATAGCCGCATGTCCATATAGTCGCTAAAGGCAAAATAATAACCACCGTCACGCAAATAAAAACCACGGTTCGTTTCATCTCCATAGGTTGGCATCAGAAAACCACTGGAATATTTCTTTTTGAAAGGAAAGAATCCGTAAGGTATAGCCAGTGGAAGTGGTACATCTTCAACAACTAAATAGGCAGGACCGAATATGACTTCTTTGCCCGGTTTGACTTTTGCCCGTGAAAGCGCCAAATAAAAGTGGGGGTGATCTGCATCACAGGTCGTGTACTTGGCATGCTCTAAAAAGAGTGTTCCGTCAGCAACACGTTTTGAATTGGTACTTTGCAGAAAACCATCTCCTTGTGTGGTATTTACATTATTGATATAGCCTTTTTTTGTTTTGAAATTAAAGCTCATCAATTCGCTGATGTATTTGTCGTTTCCTTGGGTGTATTCAGGTTTACCCTCCCAGGTATTTGTGGAGTCCTTTACACCGGATGCGTGTACAAGGCTACTATCCACATTCATTGTAATGACGGCAGCGTTCAAATTCATGTCCTGATAAGCAACTTTACTGCTTCCATAAAGATGGACAAGCCCTGTAGCCGCGTCATATGTTAGTGAATCTTTGGCAGAGTATTCGACAGGAGCATCCAAACCGGTACGTTTTTTAGTCGCAGTTGTATCTGTCTGTAGCGAATCGGTCGCAAGAGTATCGTTGAGAATTGGGCGCACTAAAGAATCATTACCTGTATGGGGTAATAATGAATCCGTCAACGGCCGTTGCAGTGCATTGCTGACGGTCTGTCTCGTATTATTGTGCGGTTTACTTGTTCGGCGCGCTCCCAAAGAGAGTGTTACCAATAAAAACAAGCAAACGAAGATATTGGTTCTCAATGGGCTTTTCGTTGCTCTGGATTGAAACGACTGCAAAATTACATAAAATCCCTAGACTACTGTATGTCCTGGTTGCTTTTTAACCTATTGAAAGGCTTCCTGTTCTTTCTATAAAAATAGCTCCATCCATTTTGTGAAGCGGGCTACACTTTCAGGGCCAAATTTTTGAAGACTATGCAATGCTTGTTCCGGTGTCTTTTCTTGGCCAAGACGTGTCTTTGAGAAAAACTTATCGGCAAAACAGATTACTTTCTCTTCCCATGTTTCAGGAGAGAAATCTTTTGAGGGCAGAGGGAGTCTTTGCCGTTCAATGGTCTCCTTTGTCAGTCCTGTTCCGGTATGCCGTTCACATACACGGGCATGGCCTGGATATCCTTCGGCTCGTAAGAGTTCTGCTCCAAGCAATCCGTGTTGCAAATAGGGGGATGTTCCATAACAATGAATTGCAGGAGCATTTGTCTGGTAGATACCGATGTCGTGTAATAAAGCCGCTTCTTCTAGAAAAAGTGTGTCGAGGTTAAACTCAGGATGTGCTTGGGCAATTTTTAATGTTTTCTCTGCGACTTGTTCACTATGTGTTATAAGGATTCGCTTTAATTCACGATTGTCCGAATAGTATTTTTCTATGAATTTATAGGGGTCCATAAGGAGGAGATTATAACATGAAGATAGTCGGCATTTAGGAAATGGATGTGTATGGAGAAAACGTTTATTCGATTTCGTTTTCATGTTCATCAAAATCCCATCCACTGATGAACGTTGGCGTTGTGAAATCATCAAGTTCTCTGCGGTCTTTCTTTGTGGGGCGTCCTGTGCCGCGTGCCCGATTGATGAAACCACTGATTTTGCTCATTTCCAATAACTCATATTGTGCTGGAGAAGTGACATCTTCCAGTATTTCCGGTAAAAGTTTAGCTCCGACCCGTTTCTCAATAGCCTGTTTAATCCGGAATGAATAGACAATCGGCGATTTGCGTACGCTGATTATATCACCGGGCTTTACCATTCTTGACGGCTTCATGTTACTGCCATTCATCGTGACCCTTCCATTCTTGCAGGCATCGGCCGCTATGGAGCGTGTTTTGAAAATACGGGCAGCCCATAACCATTTGTCCAGTCGAGCTTCTTGCATCTTTATTTCTTGTTATATTGATTCATGGTGATTTGTATACCGGCCAGGCAGAAACTTTTAATCATTTCTCCAGCCAGTTCCACTCGCTCATCCATTGTTTCCATATCTTCCGGCCCGAATTTGCCCAGAACAAAGTCAATTTGCCCTCCTTTAGGAAAATTATTGCCAATACCGAAACGAAGACGGGCATAGTTCTGTGTGCCCAGTACGGAGGTAATATGCCGCAGTCCGTTGTGGCCGGCTTCGCTCCCTGATGGTTTCATGCGCAGTGTTCCGAAAGGAAGTGCCAAGTCATCCACCACAATGAGTATATTTTCTAAGGGTATTTTCTTTGTATTCATCCAGTAACGAACCGCGTTTCCACTTAGGTTCATGTAGGTAGATGGTTTTAAGAGCGTGAGTTGGCGGCCTTTAATAGAGAGTGTAGAGACAAATCCATACCGTTTGTCCTCAAAAACGAGATTGGACGCCTTTGCAAGGGCGTCCAATACTCT
Source organism: uncultured Prevotellaceae bacterium (assembly GCA_902477365.1). Classification (GTDB taxonomy): domain Bacteria; phylum Bacteroidota; class Bacteroidia; order Bacteroidales; family Bacteroidaceae; genus Alloprevotella. Next base: position 6,411 of record CABSGW010000032.1, on the reverse strand, counting down.
AAATCCTATGTTATGGCGGGTATCTTCGTATTCACGTCCGATATTCCCTAACCCTACAATCAGATAATTGTTCATTGGTTGTTATTTACCAAAAAGTATGTAAAGTCTTTATTATCCTTTAGCAGCGGCAGCGGCAGCTCCCATTGCTGCACGTGTCATCTTAACAGAGCATACAACAACTTCTTTCGGAGTAATAATTTCCAATCCTTCGAAGTGCAGGTCTGCAACTTTGATGCTCTTGCCAAGACCAAGTGATGTTACGTCAATATTCAACTTCTCAGGGATAGCATCGTAAGTTGCTTTTACTTTCAATTTACGAACCATAGCAACCAATTTACCACCGGCACGTACACCTTCAGCCAAACCTTGTGTTGCGATAGGCACAGCCATTACGATAGGTTTCTCAGCGGTGATTTCGTAGAAGTCAATATGCAATACATTGTCTTTTACGGGATGGAATTGGATTTCTTTCAAGATAGCCTTGCATTCTTTGCCGTCAATGTTCAGGTTAACGGTATAGATATGCGGGGTATAAATAAGATTGCGTAATTCGTCATTAGTAACGGTGAAATGTGTTGCTACGGGCAAACCTTTTTCATCTTTGTTTACACCATACAGTACACAAGGAACAGCGTCTGCCTTACGAATGTTGTAAGAAGCTTTTTTACCAAGGTCGCTTCTCAAAGAACCTTTTACTGAAATTTCTTTCATGTTTGTGTTACTCTAAATTAAGTGATTAATGCTTAATTCGCCATCACACGAAGGAGTTTACACCCCCGCAAAATGCCAAATCGGATGCAAAAGTAAGAAAAAACGATGGATTGTACAAGGTTTTCCTTAGAAATCGATATCAAACTTCAATTCCCCCTCGGCTAATTCTTGTTTGTCGGGTGACTCTGTTAGTTCTCCTTTAGCGTAGCGGAGTGCTTCATCCAGTCCATTTTGGAATTTATCGAAATCCTCCTTGTATAAGAAAATTTTGTGCTTCTCAAAGTTGGGCCGTTGTGCGTCTGTACGGATTATTTTTTTGCTTTCGGTTATAGAAAGATATAAATCGTCGTTTTTATCTTTTTTGACGTCTATATAATAAATTCGTTTACCGGCTTTGATGGCCTTTGAAAATAAAATGTCTTTTTCGCCTTCCTCGTTGGGCTTCTGTTTCACTTCGTCCATACTTCTCATTTTTTTGTTCGAAAAAAGTTTCTAACTTCAAAATTGCTGGTTTCTTTTAAAAGTTCCAAGAAAAAACGCTTTTTTTTGGGCTAACTGCCCGAAAATCGTTATTTTTGCATCGAAAATTAGCAAACTTCGGCGTTATTTATAAGTATGATAAACCGAGAACTGATAAGATTGAAGGTGGTACAGCTGGTATATGCTTACTACCAAAATGGGGATAAAAGTGTAGACGTAGCCGAAAAAGAATTATTCTTTAGTCTTTCCAAAGCTTACGATATGTATCAGTACTTGCTGGGACTGATGGTGGATATTACCCGTTTGGCCGAGCGCAAGGTTGAAACACAGCGTAGTAGAGCGCAGCGGTTGGGGACAGGTGAAACTCCGAGCACGAAATTTGTCGATAATAAGTTTATAGCTCAATTGGCTGTGAATAAACAGTTGTTGGTTTATCGGGAGAAGCAGAAAAAAGATTGGGATAGCGAGGAGGCGCTGATCAAATCGCTCTATAAAAAGATTATAGAGAGTGAGACTTATAGAGCCTATATGGACGCTTCGGAAGCGTCGTATGCTGCCGATCGTGAATTATGGCGTAAATTGTATAAACAGTTTATTTGCAATAATGACGATATTGATAGCGCTTTAGAGGAATTGAGCCTCTATTGGAATGATGATAAGATGGTTGTCGATTCGTTTGTGATGAAGACAATAAAGCGATTTGAGGAAGTGAATGGTGCAGATCAGGCTTTGTTGCCGGATTTTGATAGTGATGAAGACCGGGAATTTGCCAGTAAACTGTTCCGTAATACCATCTTGAAGGCAGAAGATTATCGCCTGTTGATTCGGGATAATAGTAAAAACTGGGAGTTTAACCGATTGGCTTTGATGGATGTGCTCATTATGCAGATAGCCTTGGCTGAAATATTGTGCTTTCCGACCATTCCGTTAAATGTGAGTTTCAATGAATACTTGGATATCGCAAAAGTGTATAGCACACCACATAGCGCTTCTTACATTAACGGATTGCTAGACCATGTGGTGAAAACCTTGAAGAAAGAAAATAAGCTCCTTAAATAAATTCAAACCAAGAAAATAGAATAAAAATGACAACAAGTGTATTGATGATTCAACTCATGCAGGCTTCGGCACCTGCTCAAAAAGCCGGCGGTGACTGGTCTTTCCTTATTATGATGGTGGCCGTGTTTGCTATTATGTATTTCTTTATGATCCGTCCGCAGAACAAACAACGGAAAGAATTGCAACGTTTCCGTGACAACCTGGCGGTTGGTCAGGAAATTGTAACGGCTGGTGGTATCCATGGCGTAATAAAATCTATTGACGAGGTAGATAATACGGTTACGGTTGAAGTGGCAACCGGCGTAAAAGTGAAATTCAGCAAGAGTGCCATTCTCTCCAGTACTGCTGCAGCCCAGCAGGCTAATAAATAAGTATTGACCGTGTGGTTCCTTAATCGCACGTATATTAAAATCAGGCAACTCCTGTTCCGTATGTTGAACAGGCAGTTCCTGATTTTTTTGTTTTTTCTGGCTTTGTCTACGGCTTTTTGGTTGTTCCAATCGCTGGATGAATCTTACGAACAGGAGTTTTCTATTCCATTACGGTTGAAAAAAGTCCCCGAAAATGTGGTTATTACAACCGATTTGCCCCGTCATTTGCGCGTGATGCTGAAAGACAAAGGTGTAGCATTGCTGCATTATCGGTACGGGCGTAGTTTGTCTCCCGTAACCATTAATTTTGAGGAATATGCCAATCCCAGCGGACGGGTACGCTTGCTTACCAATGATTTGATGAAGCAAGTTTATTCGCAGTTCTCGGTATCAACGCGTATTGAGAGCGTCCAGCCCGATACGTTGGAGTATTTCTATAATTATGGTGAAAGCAAGCGAGTGCCTGTACGCATACAAGGAGGTATTCATGCCGATGTGCGTTATTATTTGTCTTCCGTTCGTTTAAATCCCGACTCGGTAACGGTGTATGCTGTGCGCGAAGTGCTGGATACGATTACAGCGGCATATACCAATCCAGTGTTCGTGAAGAATGTAACTGATACGCTTAGCTGGACTGAAGAACTGGCATCTGTGCGTGGAGCTAAGTTCGACCCTTCGGTTGTCAAGATAGCTTTGGCTGTAGATCAAATGACCGAAAAAACGGTACAAGTACCTGTTGTTGGTGTTAATTTTCCGGCTACTAAGGCTCTGCGAACCTTTCCTTCGAAGGTTAATGTCTCTTTTCATGTAGGGATGGGGATGTACAGACGCATTAATGCCGACAATTTTGTGTTGGTTATCAACTATGAGGAACTTTTAGAGAACAAAACCGGCAAGTGTCAACTTTCTCTGAAAACCATTCCTACGGGTGTGTCGCATGTACGTATTAATCCGCAAGAGGTTGATTTTTTAATTGAAGATGTCGATCCCGAAAATTAAACTAGGTGTAACCGGCGGTATTGGTAGTGGTAAGAGCTATGTATGCCGGTTGCTGGAAGAACGCGGTGTTCCTCTTTTTAATTGCGATCGTGAGGCTGGCTGGCTGATGGTCCATCACGAAGTGCTGCGTGGTCAGTTAAAATTGTTGTTGGGCGATGCTGTTTACGATGATGCAGGAATGTTGGTCAAGTCGGTCGTGCGCCAGTATCTTTGTCAAGGCCCTGAGGCTGCATCCCGCATCAACGCATTGGTTCATCCCTTGGTGAGAGAGCGGTTGTCTGCATGGGCCGATGCGCATGAGGAATCTGTTTTGGCTGTTGAGTGCGCTTTGTTGTTTGAATCAGGGTTTAATCAGTTTGTAGATTATACAGTAGCTGTTGCCGCTCCTTTGGAATTGCGGATACAACGTGTCATGGAACGTGATGGCCTTTCGGAAGAAAAGGTGCGGGGTATGATGGCCTTACAGCTTCCCGAGGATGAAAAACAACGGCGTGCCGATCGCATTCTGCGTAATGACGGAACCGTTTCGTTGCATTCTCAGCTCGATGATTTGCTTGCACCGTTTAAGGTTTTTTAGTGTATCAACGTTTCTTGTTTCAGCCTGAACGGTTAACTTTGTGTTTCGAAACCTAATTGAACAATTGAAGTTATGACACAAACTATTTTAGCAATAGCAGGTAAACCTGGTCTTTATTTATTAGTATCTCGTGGAAACAAGATGCTGATTGTTGAATCGATTGATGCGGAGAAAAAACGCCGGTCAGTTGGTGCGCGCGACCGTGTAACCTCTTTGAATGATATTGCTATCTATACGGATGCGGAAGATGTGCCTTTGATGCAGGTCTTTGCCGCTGTAAAGGATAAAGAAGGTGGGGCTGTTGCCTCTATCGACCACAAGAAAGCTTCTAAGGAGGAATTGTTCGCTTACATGGCAGAAGTGTTGCCGAATTTTGATCGCGACCGGGTGTATCCGACCGATGTGAAGAAATTGATTTATTGGTATAATATTCTGGTTACAAATGGTTTGGCTGATTTTTCGGAAGAGGCTACCGATTCGTCTGAACCTCAGGCTGAATAAGGTGAATTCATTATTAAACAGAATTGTTATAATGGTACCGACTGCATGCGCTTAATGGGTAATGAAGGTCGGTACCTTTTGTTTTATTAAAAATAGTACAAGTATGAAGAAGTTATTGTTTACTCTTGTATGTAGTCTTTTTACGTTATGTGTTTCGGCACAGAAAACCAATCATGCACTGGGTTTGTATATAGGTGGATCTACTGCCGATTTGGAATATCAATACCACATGACGTCGAAAAACTTTTTGGATTTTAATGCCGGACTGTTTAACTTGAATGACGGATTCTATGCCAGTGGTATCTATAACTGGAATCTGAACTCATGGAGCGACTGGACTCCGGAGTTAGGTACTTGGAAACTGTATGCCGGTGTAGGTGCTGCGGTAGGATATACCAGCTACGATGATTATGATGGTGGATTTGTTGGTGCTGTCGGCAATTTGGGATTTGGTGTGACGTTGAAAACACCCATAACCATTGCGCTCAATTATCGCCCGATGGTGGCCTTGGTTTGTGGGCATCACAACGGTTTCTTAGAGCCAGGGCTATGGAACATGGGCCTATCCGTTGTGTATAGATTCTAAGTTTTCTCTTTTGAATTTGCGAGGTGTGGCGGTCGGGTCACACCTCTTTTTTTGTTCGGTGATAGATGTGGTACCGAGAAGGGCATCTCGTTGAATCTGGCCCGCGGGGACGTTGAAACGTACTCGTATGGCGGATATTCTTCTTTTCAGTAAATAGAGGAATTATTTATCCTGTCATTTTGTCTTTAAAGCTGACGAATTGTCTTTTATTGCTGATTGGCAAACTTTTTGGAGTTTATAGGGCAATAAACAAACAACTAATAGAAAGAAAGGAGATTTGGGTTATGAACTTTGAGAATTTTACAATTAAGGCCCAAGAAGCATTACGGGAGGCAGTCAACAAGGCGACTCTTAACGGTCAACAAGCTGTGGAACCAATCCATCTGTTGGCGGGAGTGTTAGCTGTGGGCGAGAATGTGACCGGTTTTTTGTTTCGTAAGTTGGGCGTGAATGGTAGTCAGTTATCGGCTGCTGTTGATAACCATCTCCGTTCCCTGCCACGTGTGACGGGTGGAGAACCTTACTTGAGTCGTGAGGCGAACGAGACGCTGTTGCGTGCAACCGAGATAGCGAAAAAGGACGGAGATGAATTTACAGGATTAGAGCCATTGCTGCTGGCCATATTGGCTGGAAAGGAAACGGCATCTTCTATCTTGAAAGACGCTGGTGTGCAGGAGGCTGATTTGCGAAAAGCCATTCAGGAACTGCGGGGTGGCGCTAAAGCCACATCGGCTTCGAGTGAAGACACGTATCAGTCACTTTCCAAATATGCACGCAACTTGGTGGATGCAGCCCGTGAAGGGAAACTTGATCCGGTGATTGGTCGCGATGAGGAAATTCGGCGTGTATTGCAGATATTGAGCAGGCGTACCAAGAACAATCCGATATTGATAGGGGAGCCGGGTACGGGTAAGACCGCTATTGTAGAAGGGCTGGCCGGACGTATTGTGCGGGGCGATGTGCCTGAAAATTTAAAAGATAAGCAACTTTACTCCTTGGACATGGGGGCTTTGGTTGCCGGCGCCAAGTATAAGGGCGAGTTTGAGGAACGGTTGAAGTCTGTGATCAATGAGGTGACGCGTAGCGAGGGACGAATCATTCTGTTTATTGATGAGATCCATACTTTG
>CABSGW010000031.1 GCA_902477365.1 uncultured Prevotellaceae bacterium | reverse complement strand
CGGCCTTAGCACCTTGGTCGCGTACCGACTCAGCAATGGTCAGTCCGGACAGAGCCACAGATGCACGTGCACCAGGAGGCTCATTCATCTGTCCGTAAACCAATGTAGCCTGGCTCTCTTTCATCTTGTCATAATCCACTTTCGACAGATCCCATTTTCCTTCGTCCATTGACTTCTTAAACTCCTCGCCATAACGGATAACATCCGCTTCTATCATCTCACGAAGCAAATCATTACCCTCACGTGTGCGTTCTCCCACACCGGCAATAACCGAAAACCCATCGTGTCCTTTTGCAATATTGTTGATCAGCTCCATGATAAGCACAGTTTTACCGACTCCCGCCCCTCCAAAGAGTCCAATCTTACCTCCCTTTGCATAAGGTTCCAATAAGTCTACCACTTTAATGCCCGTGTATAGCACTTCTTGGGACGTCTTAAGGTCTTTAAATTTAGGTGCTTCCCGATGAATAGGATAAGCCCCGTCCCGTGTCAGGTTTTTCAAACCATCAATCGTATCGCCAATCACATTCATCATACGACCTTTTATTTGATCACCAACCGGCATTGTAATAGGACTACCTAAAGGGATCACCTCCAACCCTCTCTTCAAGCCATCTGTATTATCCATTGCCACAGCTCTAACCGTATCTTCACCGATATGCTGTTGAACTTCAACAATAAGATTGCTGTCAAAACCCGGTCTGACAACCTCAAGGGCATCATGAATACGGGGTAAAACATCCTGAGCCTTTAACCCAGCCGTGTTAAATCGGACATCAACTACAGGGCCGATGATTTGCGAAATATGACCGATGATTTGTGATTTCATATTCTGTTTGTTATATAGAAAGTTCGTCTAATACTTTTATCAATTGTTTATCAATAGGTTTCCGTTTACCTACGGCATCAACAAAAGGTACATACACCACCTCATTGTTTCGAACACCTATCATGACATTGCGCTGTCCTTGTTTAATGGCCTCAATAGCCCCGACTCCTACACGACTAGCAAGAATCCGATCTCGTGCTGACGGTGAACCTCCACGTTGCAAATGTCCTAAAATAGAGACTCTCACGTCATATCCCGGATACTCTTTATTTACTCGATTAGCATAATACATCGCTCCGCATTTAGGACTCTCGCTCACAATAACAATACAGCTTTTCTTACTTTTACGAATACCACGCGTCATAAATTTTATGAGCTGGTCTGAGTCGATGGTATCTTCAGGAATAATCGCAGCTTCGGCACCTGCGGCTATAGCGCTGTTTTGTGCTAAAAAGCCAGCATCGCGCCCCATAACTTCTATAAAGAAAATCCGCTCATGCGAATGAGCTGTATCTCTGATTTTATCTACACATTGTGTGATCGTATTCAAGGTCGTATCATAACCTATTGTATTGTCCGTACCATATAAATCATTGTCAATGGTACCAGGCAATCCGATACAAGGCACATCAAACTCTTCGGCAAACAACCGTGCACCGGTAAGCGACCCATTACCGCCGATAACAATCAGTGCATCAATTTTTTCCTTGACCAACGATTCATAAGCTTTTTTCCGTCCTTGTTCCGTTTCAAACTCCTTCGACCTGGCCGTGCGCAAAATAGTACCTCCGGTCTGGATGATATTACTTACATCTTCCGTCGTAAACTTCTTTATTTCTCCATTTATCAATCCATCGTATCCACGATAAATTCCTTTTACCTTATAGCCGTTACAAATTGCACTACGCGTTACCGCACGAATGGCTGCATTCATCCCTGGCGAATCGCCTCCTGATGTCAAAACACCTATACATTTAATCTTACCCATAAACAATCTTCGAAAACGTCTAATACAATCTTTTTATTTTATATGAATGCTATTGATTTATATTTTAAGAACCGCCTAACTACAGTTCAAGAACACGTCCTTATTCTATTATTTCAAACGTATTGAATCATACCTCCTTATCCTTTTTCACTTAAATGCAGAAGTCCCAAAGAACTCCTCTATGTTTGCGAAACAAAAGTACTGAAAAATTCAGGTTCAATCCAAATTTATATGGTGCAATAAACACTAATTTTACCTAAAACTTTACATCTCAATTGAGTTTTTACACAACTATCAAGACTAGATATTACAAATGTATCAGAATCATGCAACATCTTGATTTATTATTCATTTCAAAGATTCTGAATTCATTTTTTTATAATCTGAAAAATCCCCCCTTAATACAGGATTACTAACTACCACCGAGGCCATACAAATTGGCCATCTCATTACAACAAGAAGCTCAATCTGTAAACAGTCAAATTAGAGGAAATAATAAGGATAAAACCTGAAAATCAAATAAAACGACAAGTAATAATAAAATTGGTAACAGACATGGGAAATAAATGTAGCATATTTGCACCACAAATATAGAAGATAACCATTAAAAGCCGCAAAAAACCGAATAGGTAAAAAGACATTGAGATAAAAAAGGCAGTCACAATATTGTAACTACCTAACAATCAAAAGAGCGGTAAACGAGGCTCGAACTCGCGACCCTCAGCTTGGGAAGCTGATGCTCTACCAACTGAGCTACTACCGCATTTGCGGTGCAAATATACATCTTTTTGTTCAAACAACAAGCAATATTTGCACAAAATCCTACAGCTAAAAGCTCATATTAAGTCCCAATGATATATACTCCTTAAACTGAAAATAGCTATCATCTTTGCCCTTATTGGCGCTATCATCAAAACGAGGATGCAGGAAGACCGTTGTAGTCAAATACTTATTAATCCTCAAATCAATGGTATTCTCCCAGTCCAACTGTGCCTTATCATAATCGGTAAAATAATATATACGGCTTCTCCAGCTAAGAGGAGAAATAATCTTCCATGTGTAATTAATGGTAATATTAGAACCGAAATCAAAATTAGAGTGTTTGTTGGCTTTTACACCAAAAGACGTTGACAACTTTTTTCTATCCACATATTTAAAATCGCAAGCAAAAGGAGAGGCATTGGCTGAGATATTGAAATTTTTAATATCCAACTTAAACTCCATACCAATAGAAAATACCGATTCAAAAGGTGACATAAAATCCGAATAAACTTTTTCATCATTTGCCTTATAACCCGGATAGAACTGCGTCCAACTCTGTAACATAAAAGTGTAGAACCAATATTTAGTAGCTCTTAAACCCACTTTATTGGTCATACGTATCTGGTCGGAATGTGTTTTATATTCATGTATCTTATCATCCCTTGATGACTGAAAACCCAGTTTCAACTCCAATCGATTATCCCACTGTAGCTTTTGTTTGTTATTATAGTTTGCATCTACAGTTACAGACGCCAACAAAGAGTTATTACTTTCCCCTCCCTTATACCAGTTGTCTGAAATATAGTTTTGTAAAAACTGCAAAGAATAATTACCCGTAAACTTCCAGAAATTAGGTCTATGTGCTATAACATGAACAGCTTCATCTCCTATCCCTAAATCAATTTCTTTTTTCTCTGGGGCCAATTTAATTGCCTGTTTGATATCTTTATCTACATCAGTTCGGATACCATTATCATTTTGAAAATCACTCTCAATACCCGTCACTAATTGTGGGCTATAAGCATAAACATTCATCAGTGCTTCGTCAATCGACTTATTTCGTATCTGCGAAAGCAACGCACCGTTACTATTCGTGTCTACCTGAACAATACTAAAATTTCGTTGTACAGGAGCATAATAATATGTCGGATTACTGAATAAAGTTATATAATAAGGATTCACTAAAGAATCTTTACTAACGTAATTCCACATATTAAAACAAAAGATCAAACTATCCAGTCTTCCAGCATAGTCTTTTTGCTTCTTCTGTATTGACAAAGATGAAAGTGGTATATTCCTGTTTATGTCTTTTTGAGCCCTCGCCGATGATAAGGCAAACACAAGCATCAACATCAAGAAAAATCTCATTGCACAATATTTTTGAGAGCAAAGATAATTTATTTTCCTGGTATAGGCGGTCAAAAGGCATTTTTTTGTAATTTTGCCAACTTGAAATTGATTAACTTTTTTAATTCATATCATTGTGGCTGAAACTAAATACATTTTTGTTACAGGTGGAGTTGCTTCTTCTTTGGGTAAAGGAATCATCTCGTCTTCCATCGGGAAATTACTACAAGCTAGAGGTTATAATATAACCATTCAAAAATTCGACCCATATATCAACATTGATCCGGGTACGTTAAATCCTTATGAACATGGGGAATGTTATGTCACGGTCGATGGACAAGAAACTGACTTGGATTTAGGTCACTATGAACGCTTCACGGGCATACAAACAACGCGTGCCAATAACATCACAACAGGCCGAATCTATCAAAGTGTCATTGAAAAAGAACGCAGAGGAGACTATTTGGGCAAAACAATTCAGGTTGTCCCTCACATTACCGATGAAATTAAACGCGACATCAAATATTTAGGCAACAAACATCATTTTGATTTCGTTATTACCGAAATTGGTGGAACTGTAGGTGATATTGAAGGACTTCCATTCCTAGAAGCCATCAGACAGCTGAAATGGGAATTGGGTAAAGATGCTGTATGTGTACACCTCACTTACGTACCTTATTTAGCTGCAGCACAAGAATTAAAGACCAAACCTACCCAACACTCAGTCAAGGAACTGCAAAGTTTAGGAATACAACCCGACATATTGGTGCTTCGTACTGAACATGAACTCAGTGCCGGCCTGCGTAAGAAAGTTGCGAACTTCTGTAATGTAGATCCTGATGCCGTTGTACAAAGCTTGGATATGTCATCTATTTACGAAGTGCCTTTGAGCATGCAATCACAAGGACTTGATGCAACCATTCTGCGCAAAATGGGATTAGAGGTAGGTGAAACTCCGGGATTAGGTCCTTGGAGATCATTCCTTGACCGCCGCAATAACGCTAAAGAGGTTGTTACGATCGGCCTTGTCGGAAAATATGATCTGCAAGACGCTTATAAAAGTATTCTCGAGGCTCTTTCGCAAGCTGCCACCTACAATGACTATAAGGTAAAAACACGTTTTATCAATAGTGAGAAATTAACAAAGGACACTGTTGCCGAGGCTTTAGAAGGTACAGACGGCATCGTTATATGTCCTGGATTCGGCCAACGTGGTACTGAAGGAAAAATTATTGCAGCACAATATTGTCGGGAACATAACAAACCTACATTTGGAATTTGCTTAGGTATGCAGATGATGGTGGTCGAATTTGCTCGTAATGTATTGGGATATGAAGACGCCAATAGCATAGAACTAAATGAAAAAACCACCCACAATGTGATTGATATCATGGAGGAACAAAAAAACATTACCAACATGGGTGGGACAATGAGGCTGGGTGCATATGAATGTGAGTTGATTAAAGGTTCTCTGGCACACCAAGCATATCAATCAGATAAAATTATGGAACGCCATCGCCACCGCTATGAATTCAACAATTCATATAAAGAGGAATTCGAACAAAAAGGCATGCAATGCGTTGGTAAGAATCCTGAATCCGATTTGGTAGAAGTGGTAGAGGTTCCTTCACTTAGCTGGTATGTTGGTGCACAATTTCACCCGGAATATAGCAGTACGGTATTAAAACCACATCCCTTATTCCTTTCGTTTGTAAAGGCTTCTATTGAAAATAAATCATAACGAATACTCCGAATGGATAAAAAAACTATTATCGGCTTTGTCTTAATCGCAGCTGTCTTAATTGGATTTAGCTATTACAACCAACCCTCACAGGAGGAGTTGGTGTATAAGCAGATGCAAGATTCTGTTGCACTTTTGCAACAACAAAAAGCAGCGTTGGAAGAAGTAAAAAAAGCCCAGCAAGAGGTAAATGAAAAATTGGCTGTCCAAACCGACACCACTCACTTGTTTCATAAAGCAACAACGGGTAAGAACCAGGTTATTACCTTATCGAACAGTGTAGCTAAAGTTGATATTGACACCAAAGGAGGAGCTGTATCACGCGTTATATTGAAAGAATATACCGACCAGCAAAAAGCACCTATCACGTTGTTCGATCGTAACGATGCAGATCTGGCATTCTCCTTACCCACCCGAACTGGTGAAGAGTTTACCACAACCGACTATTATTTTACCCCTGTACAGGTTACCGATTCAACCGTTACCATGCGTTTAGAAGCCGGTAATGGTGGATTTCTTGACCTGAAATATGAATTGTTGTCTAACAACTACATGGTCAATTTCACCATATCCAGCCAGGGACTTGAAAATTTTGTTGCACCACGTTGCAAAGAAATTGCTTTTGAATGGTCTGAAGCAGTAAGACAGCAGGAAAAAGGATATAAATTTGAGAACCAATATTCAACACTGACTTACAAAAAAAAGAACGGTGGAACGGATTATCTGAATGCAGCTAATGCTTCAACAGAAAATATAGCCGAATCACTGGATTGGATTGCATTTAAAAACCAATTTTTCAGTTGTGTATTTATTGCTCATCAGGATATCAATCAGGCAGAATTGTCTAGTGAACCATTGGTCGAAGGCTCCGGTTACTTAAAAGACTATCGCGCTAAAGCTACCACCTTCTTTGACCCTTCGGGAAAAGAACCAACCATCATGCAATGGTACTTTGGCCCTAACAAATATCGGTTGCTGCAGAAAGAAAATAAACTTTCAAGAAGTGACAAAGACCTGGAACTGGAAGAATTGGTTTACTTAGGTTGGCCGCTGTTCAAATACATCAACCGTTTCTTTACGATTTATGTATTCGACTGGCTGACACAACTAGGATTCTCCATGGGAATTGTATTGTTGTTAATTACCATCCTACTGCGTATCATCGTCTATCCGACGACGAAAAAGAGCTATATGAGTAGTGCCAAGATGCGTGTGTTGAAACCCAAAATGGATGAGATTACGAAAAAGTATCCCAATCCGGAGGACAACATGAAAAAGCAACAAGAAATCATGTCGCTGTATAGCAAATACGGAGTCAGCCCAATGGGAGGTGTCTGCCGATGTTGCTCCAGATGCCTATCTGGATTGCAATGTTCAACTTCGTTCCAAATGCTATCGAACTCCGTCAAGAAAGTTTCTTATGGGCCAGTGACCTTTCCACTTACGATGATCTTATTCATTGGGAAACTCCAATCTGGCTGATTGGAAACCACTTGAGTCTGTTCTGCTTACTATTCTCTATTACCAATATTGTTTACAGTTGGATGAGTATGAAACAGCAAAAAGACAGTATGGTTGGACAACAAGCGGAACAAATGAAAGTGATGCAGTGGATGATGTATCTGATGCCTGTTATGTTCTTCTTCTTCTTCAACGATTATTCATCCGGTCTTAACTACTACTATTTCATATCGTTGTTATCCGGTGCCCTTACTATGTGGTATCTGAGAAAAACAACCGACGATAAGAAATTGTTGGCTAAACTGGAAGAAAACTACCAGAAGAACAAAGACAATCCTAAGAAAGTATCCGGATTGGCCGCACGCCTGGAAGCACTGCAAAAACAACAACAAGCAATGCTGGAAGAACAACGCAAAAAACAAGGAAAACAATAAGTTAATCAACGCAAAAGCGAACTGTATACTTGCCTCAAAGGGAGCACTTATACAGTTCGCTTCTGCATTAAATACAATCACTCAATGAAACCTCGGACAATGTTATTAGCAGCAACAATGTGCTTAGCCGGTATCAATAGTACCACCGCACATGCTTTCAATGAAAATCCGGCTGAAGTAAAATTAACTACAGACCTATTGAATCCTGAAGTACTCTGGTCTATGGGACGTATAGGAAGCTTCAGCCTGTCTAATGATGGCAAACAAGCCATATTCGGTGTGACGCATTACAACATCGAAAAGAACAAAGGCAAATCACGCCTTTTCTCATTGGATATGGCCACCAAAACCGTACATCCTTTAAGCCAAGGTGAAACAAGTGAAAATGCTGCTTATTTCTTACCGCTGTCTAATAAAATAGCTTATATGACCGTAACCGAAGGTATTAATCAAGTATGGACGATGAATACCGACGGTTCAAACCGTACACAAATTACATTCGGAAAAAAGGATGTTACAGACTTCCTTTTTTCACCAGATGAAAAGAACATCATCCTCATCATGGAAGTACCGACAGACGCGTCCATTGCTGCTCAAGAACAAGACCTTCCTCTTTCAAGCGGCATGGTAATCAACGATCTCATGTACAAACACTGGGACCAATACATCACAGCTATTCCCCACCCCTTTGTCGGTACATTTGATGGGAAGAAAGTCACAAATCTCAAAGATATCCTTGAAGGAGAAGCGTTTGAATGCCCTACACTACCGTTTGGCGGTATTGAACAATTAGCATGGAGCCCCGATTCCAAAGAAATAGCTTACTCTTGTCGGAAAAAAAACGGTGTCGCCTATGCAGTTAGTACCGACAGTGATATCTTTTTGTACAATCTTCAAAACGGAAGTACCATCAATCTATGTAAAGCAGCCGATTATCAAGAGCCATCCATAAACAATACGATTTCACTTGAAAAACAACCTGTAAATACCTCCTCTCAAGACAATAACATGGGATATGATACCAACCCATCCTTCTCACCTGACGGAAAATATATTTCGTGGCTCAGCATGGAACGTGATGGTTATGAAAGTGATCGTACCCGTTTATGTATATACAACCGTGAAGACGCATCCAAGCGTTATCTCACAGAATCTTTTGAATCAGGAGTAAATGATTATCTATGGAAGGCCAATGCCAAAGAAATTATATTTACTGGTGTTTGGCATGGTAAAACCATGATTTATCAGACCAATCTGAAAGCCGAAGTAAAACAATTGACTGATGAACAATGCGATTTTGCACTTGTAGGACTTACTCCCGGCAAACAACAACACATCATCGCCAAACGCCAGAGTATGAGTACTCCTGACGAAGTATTCCTGATTGAAACATCTAAAAAAGGATATACCAAAACACAGTTAACACAGGTCAACACTCCTATACTCTCTCAACTTACCATGGGAGATGTCAAAGAAAGATGGGTGAAGACCGTTGACGGTAAAGAAGAACTGTGCTGGGTGATTTATCCACCCCACTTTGACCCTAATAAAAAATACCCAACCTTGCTTTTCTGCGAAGGCGGACCACAATCTCCCGTAAGCCAATTCTGGAGCTATCGGTGGAACTTCCAAATCATGGCAGCTAATGGCTACATTGTAATTGCTCCCAACCGAAGAGGATTACCCGGTTTTGGAATGGAATGGCTCGAACAAATCAGTGGTGACTATACAGGCCTTTGTATGCAAGATTATCTTTCTGCCATCGATGATATTTGTAAAGAATCTTATGTTGACACCAACCGTTTGGGATGTGTCGGTGCCAGTTTCGGTGGCTTCAGTGCCTATTGGCTGGCCGGTCACCACAACAAACGTTTCAAATGCTTTATTGCTCACGACGGAATCTACAACACACAACAACAATATGTTGAAACCGAAGAATTGTGGTTTCCCAATTGGGACATGAAACGTGCCCCATGGATTAAGGACGAGCAAGGAAAAATGGCAAGTGTGTACGAAAACTCTCCTCATTTGTTTGTTGATAAATGGGATGCCCCAATTCTCTGTATCCATGGTCAAAAGGACTTCCGTATAGAATACACACAAGCCCAATCTGCATTCACGGCTGCTAAACTCAGAGGCATTCCTGCCCAAATGCTATTATTCCCAGACGAGAATCACTGGGTGCTGAAACCCCAAAACGGTATTTTATGGCAACGCACCTTCTTCCGCTGGCTTGATAAATGGTTGAAATCATCTAATAAATAAATCTCCATGAACACAATGAAATCTATTGAATGTCTGAATGACAAGAAGTGGGCCCGTTGGTCTGCCCTTTTTATTGTCGCATTTACCATGATGGCTGCCTACTACGTTAATGACGTAATGGCACCACTCAAATCACAATTGTCGTCCGAGCTAAACTGGAACAGTACTGAATTCGGTTTTTTCACCGGAGCATATAGTTTCTTAAACGTCTTTCTACTCATGCTTATCTGGGGAGGGCTTATCCTCGACCGATTCGGTATTCGTTTCACAGGTAAGCTGGCCGTCATTCTGATGGTAGGAGGAACGCTTACCGAATACTATGCCATCACACAACTCACCGGTACAGCCGACTTGATCATGGGATATAAAAAAGATGTATTCATTGCTTCAGCCGGTTATTCTGTATTCGGTGTCGGTGCTGAAGTTGCGGGTATCACTGTCACAAAAATCATTGCCAAATGGTTCAAAGGAAAAGAAATGGCCACGGCTATGGGTGTCCAAGTAGCTTTGGCACGTATCGGTTCTCAAGCAGCCTATGCGGTTGCCATTCCGGTAGCCAGTTCCTTCCATCTCGATACTCCCTTACTTATCGGTCTTATACTGTTACTAGGCGGCATGATTGCCTTTTTCGGTTTTTCGTTGATGGACAAAAAACTCGACAAACAAATCAAAGCTCAAGACACTACAGCAGAAGAAGAGAAATTTTCCTTTGAAGATGTCAAACATGTAGTCACCAATCCTGGATTTTGGCTCATAGCCTTACTCTGCGTTCTCTTTTACTCATGCGTATTCCCTTTCCATCGCTCAACTATCCGACTAATGACCCTCAAATATAGTGTAGATCCTAATCTGGCCGGACTAGTTGCAGGCCTGCCTGCTTTAGGAGCTCTATTGCTTACCCCCGTATTTGGTGGGGTTATTGACAAACACGGAAAAGCCGCTTCCATCATGATGTATGGTGCAGGTATGCTCATTTTAGTACATGCCGTTTACTCGCTTCCTTTCATCACTTATTGGTTGGTAGCCATCGTCATGATGATTATTTTAGGTATAGCCTTTTCACTGGTTCCCTCAGCCATGTGGCCTTCTGTTGCTAAAATATTCCCGGTTAAACAATTAGGAACAGCTTATGCCTTGATTTTCTTTATCCAGAACATTGGTCTATGGGGTGTTCCGGCTCTTATCGGTTGGGTACTCGACACCTATTGCATCACAGGAACAGCCTCCGATGGTTCTCATCTATACGATTACACATTACCTATGTGCATATTCACGGGCATTGCTATCCTATCTTTACTGGTAGCCATGTTGCTGAAAGTTGCAGACAAGAAGTATGGCTATAATCTTGAAAAAGCGAATATCAAGAAATAGAACCTATTTCTTTTAAATCCTTGCTATACTGTCGCGGAATGCTTATATTCCGCGACATTTTTTATCCACCAATAAGGACTTTCTTCAAAATAATAGCATAAAAATGCTAATTCCTAATTCATATATACTTGCATTATGTTCGAAAATCCTTATTTTTGCACATAATAATGCAATAACATGAATATCGAATGCCTCGAAGGAACAGATAAAAGGCTGTACGAATTGGTAGCTCCACTGATTATGAATCCTGCTATAATCAGACAAAACAACAACTACCCTTTCAAAACTTCACGAAAACACAGATGGTACATTGCACTGGAAGATGAAGTTGTATTGGGATTCATGCCTGTAAAGTCTGCTACAAAAGGACTTTATATTGACAATTATTATATTCGGGGTGATGATGAATCCATCATAAACCGCTTATTGACCTACATTCTAAAAGACACCTATACCACTGAACCTTTAACCGCAATTGTCCATAAACGCCATGTTTCCGCTTTTAGGAAGAGTCATTTCCAGACCTTCCTTGAATTAAAGAACTACGATAAGATGGATTATTATAGAAATACATCATGGTCAGACAAATGAATGTATACGAAGCCTCCATCGAACGGTTGAAGTTCATCTTCAGCTATTTCGATTATGTATACGTTTCGTTTTCAGGAGGAAAAGACAGCGGAGTGTTACTAAATCTATGTATTGACTATATTCGTCGTTTTGCTCCGAATCGTAAATTGGGTGTTTTCCACATGGACTATGAAGCCCAATACCAACAAACTACCGAATATGTAAAGCGCACGTTATCAGCCAATCGCGATATCTTGGAAATATATCACTGCTGTGTCCCGTTTAAGGTTGTCACATGTACTTCTATGCATCAGTCATACTGGAGACCCTGGGAAGAAAACAAACGGGAATTATGGGTTCGTGAACATCCCAAAGACTGTTACACAGCAACCGATTTCAGCTTTTTCAGCGAGCAGTTGTGGGACTATGACTTTCAATTACTATTTGCTCCATGGTTGTTACGCCGCAAACAATGTAAAAGAATTTGTTGCCTGGTCGGCATACGCACACAAGAAAGTTATAACCGCTGGCGCACGATTCATGCTGACAAAAATTACAGACGTTTATTCAACTACAAATGGACGCATTGTATCGACCGGAATATTTATAACGCCTATCCCATATACGACTGGGATGTTTCGGACGTATGGACGGCAAACGGCCGTTTTCAATGGGACTACAATCACCTTTATGATTTATATTACCAAGCCGGTGTGCCCCTGACGAGGCAACGTGTGGCCAGCCCTTTCATCTCTGAAGCCATATCCTCACTCTCCATTTACCGTGTAGTAGATCCCGATACATGGGGAAAAATGGTTGGCCGTGTCAATGGGGTAAATTTTGCCGGCATGTACGGTCGTACAATGGCTATGGGGTGGAAGTCAATACAATGTCCTAAAGGTTTTTCATGGAAAGAATACATGAACTTCCTGTTAAGCACTCTACCCGAAGACATCCGTCAGAATTACCAGAACAAACTGAATGTCAGCATCCGTTTTTGGCGTGAACGAGGTGGATGCCTGAGCGATGAGACCATTGACAAGTTACGTAAAGCAGGTATTCCATTTACCGTCGGTAACCCAACAGGATACCGTACAGACAAAAAGCCCGTCAAAATGGAATATATTGAAGATATTAACATCACCGAATTCCGTGAGATACCAACTTACAAACGTATGTGCATCTGTATACTAAAGAACGATCATGTTTGTAAATACATGGGCTTTTCCCTTACCAAACAAGAGATGGAAAAACGAGAACACGTGTTGAAAAAATATAAAGCCTTGAAATATGGAAAACTATAAAAGTCCGGTATACAACATTCTGGCAGTGCCCATTGAAAAAGTCGTTGCCAACAATTACAACCCTAATGTTGTTGCTCCTCCCGAGATGAAGCTACTGGAACGCTCCATATGGGAAGACGGCTACACCATGCCCTGTGTATGTTACTACTTGAAAGATAAGGATCAATATGAGATAGTCGATGGCTTTCATCGTTATTTAGTCATGAAAACCTCCAAACGAATCTATAAACGTGAGAAAGGACTTTTACCTGTCTCTGTTATAGATAAAGACATTTCCGAACGGATGGCATCTACCATCCGTCACAACCGCGCACGTGGAAGCCATTCCATAGAACTAATGACTGAAATAGTAGCAGAACTAACCCGATCCGGAATGTCTGACAAATGGATTATGGACAACATCGGCATGTCAAGGGACGAATTGTTGCGTCTCAAACAAATTTCCGGCCTTGCCGCCCTTTTCGCAGACAAAGAGTTTGGTGGTTCGGATGATTGGGCTGAAGACTAACCCAGTCTTTTCTTTGCCGTAACAAAGAAGAAACACATCACTATCCCATACCAGCAAACGACTTAACAATAATTTCCTAATCGATATTTGCCGAATGTTTGCTAAAATAGAATTAAAACAAACACTCGGCAAATAAATTCGTTTTATTGGTTCTTATAAACAATAAACCTCATCGGAATTTTACTCCCAACACAAATATTATACTAAATGGGCTATCAGTTCTTCACGATCTCCAGCCAACAAATCAATAACCGGAATCTCTATCATGGTATAACAACCGGGGCGTTGCTTCATCGAAGCACGGGCGGCACAGACTAAGACTTGACCAGTCAGTGCCGGATTGTTTATATGCATATTGAACTCGAACAACTGGTTTTGCGTCTTGCCGGACACACCTTTACGAGTTAAATTCACGCCATGCCCCATGTCTAACAAATCGTCTACACAAGGCACTTCTACCACATGGGTTTCATCATTCACAAAATAAGCATCAGCCTTAATGGCTGCGGCAACATCCTTAAAAGCATAACCATCTTTCACTTCGATATAAACCATACGCCGATGAATCCCCGTACCGGTTGGAATAGTCATGGAAAGAGCAGCTTTTACACCTTCAATAGCCTTAACTGCTACCGTATGCCCCATACTCATGCCCGGACCAAAATTTGTATAACTTACACCCTTGGGAGCAATAGCCTGAAGCATAGCACGCACAATAGAGTCGCTTCCCGGATCCCAACCTGCCGAAATTACAGAAACCGCATTCCCCTGAACGGCAGATTCCTGTAAACTTTTTCGTAATGAGGTTATTTGAGTATGAATATCGAAACTATCAACCGTATTGATACCCAAAGCAAGAATCTCTTTAGCATAAGCTTCGACACTACGAGTAGGCGTGGAAAGAATTGCTACATCTACATCTGACAGTTCTTTAATATCTTTCACAACAGGAAAAGGAGCAAGCTCTACAGGTTTATTATCGCTTCCATTACGACGCACAATACCTGCAACTTCAAAATCGGGTGCTGCTTCCAATGCTTCCAATACATATCTGCCAATGTTTCCATAACCTACGATGGCTGCTCTTACCTTTTTCATATTTTCTCAATTTTAAATATCGGATATGCATGCAAAGATATTGTTTTATTGGCAATAATCCAAGAACTTCATTCTTTTTATGACAATTGTACATCCAGAAAGAATTCACGGAAAAATCATCATCTGTACAACGATTTCTCCTTTTGTGCCGGTAATGTGAAGCGTTGTAAATCGTACATAGATCCGTTGTACACATCAAAATCAACAGAACCTTTTATGCCATCAAGTGTTCCCCGGTCAGTATATTGCCAGAATCGCCATTTACCTGTGTATCGGACTGAATCTACATGATAATGAGCGATCCAATAAGGAAAAGTGTCGAAGATAGAATCGGAAAGATATTTCAATTTAAATTTATAACTCGTATATAAGATGGGCTTTACATGGTAATGATTTTCAACCATTGTGAGCCATGTAAGCGCCTCCTTTTTAACTTGAGTTACAGTCAATGTTCCCACGTCTTCAATATCAAATACAGGAGGAAGATCGCCCTCCTCAAGCTGTACCTGCGATAAAAAATGCTGCACTTGTTGATTGGCCGGCACACTTGGAGTATAAAAATGGTAAGCGCCACGAATGAAGTTATACGATTTAGCAGCTTCAAAATTACGCTGAAAATAGGCATCTACAAAGGTATTTCCCTCAGTAGCCTTCATAATAACAAAACTAATGGCATTACCTGCTATGTTGGCCTGACGAAGCCTCCCCCAGTCTATTTCTCCCTGATAACGAGAAACATCTATGCCATGAATGGAATATCCTTTGGGATAATTTATATCACCATAAAATGCTTTCCAACGAAAAGAGAACGGACCGACAAAGAAAAAATAGAAGGCATAAACATAACCCAAAGCGGCTACCCC
>CABSGW010000030.1 GCA_902477365.1 uncultured Prevotellaceae bacterium | reverse complement strand
ACGCGCATCAAACGCAAAAAGGAGGTACAACTGAAGGAAGTGGCCGTGAAAGCCACGCTGGTGAAATTCTACACTAAAAAAGATACGATGGTGTTCAATGCCGATGCCTTCCAGCTGGCTGAGGGGTCGATGCTGGATGCCCTGATCAAACAGTTGCCGGGAGTGGAACTGAAAAGCGACGGACGCATTCTTGTGAACGGACGATATGTGTCGAGCCTGCTGCTGAACGGAGACGACTTTTTTGAAAAAGACCGGAGCGTTATGCTCGACAACCTACCGGCCTACATGGTGAAGGATGTAAAGGTGTACGAACAGTCAACGGAAAAGAGCCGTTTCCTGAAACAGGATATCGAACCCAAGAACCTGGTAATGGACGTGGGCCTGAAACGCCAATACAGCATTGGTTGGATAGCCAATGCCGAAGCAGGTATGGGTTCGGAAGACCGCTATATGGGCCGTGCCTTTGCCCTGCGTTTCACCCCGCAATCGCGCCTGTCGTTCTTCGGCAATCTGAACAATGTGAACGAATCGCGCAAACCGGGCGAAAACAACGACTGGACACCGGCCAGTACCGGCGGCGGACTGGATGCCACCAAAGCATTCGGGGTGGACTACCAGGTGAAAGACGTAAACAAGCGTTACATCATTCGTGGAGACGCCAAGATAGAACACCTGGACCGAGACCACTTCAACCAACAGACCGGCGAGAACTTCCTGCCGCAAGGAAACACCTATACACGCGCACTGAGCCAGTCATACAGTTGCAACACGATGTTCAACACCAGCCATTCGTGGCAGTTCAAATGGACAGACTTTGAACTGGACATCCGACCCAACCTTAACTACCAAAAATGGGACAACCGGGGATTTAATGCTGCCGCTACATTAAAAGAAGATCCGGGACGGTATATCGGCACAAACCTGATGGACAGCATCATGGCACCACAAGCCGGTACCATGCTCAGACGGCTTGCCATCAACCGTACCTTATCCGAATATTACAACAAGGGAGATGAATGGGGCTCTTCCGTCAGCATGAGGGCCAGTTACAAACTGCCGTACAGCAGCAACGCGCTGTTCTTCGACCTGTCCGGCAACTACAAAGAACGTAAGGAAGACCAGTTCAACCATTACCGGCTGGAATATCCCTCTTTGCCGGATGCCGATACCGACTACCGTAACCGGTGGAACAAAAACCATCCGAACCGTAACAGCCGCTACCGGGCTGCAGTGGAATATTACCACTACCTTCCCTATCACTTCCGGCTTACACCGGCATACAGCTTCTCCCAGCAGTTCACCACCCGCGATTTTGCCCGATACCGCCTGGACCGCCTGGCCGGATGGGGAATGGAGAGCGATCAGCCGCTGGGCGCTCTGCCCTCGGAGGTGGAACAGCTGCAACAAAGTTTTGACAGCCAGAACAGCGAGTTCTACAACCAGATAGAAAACGTGCATCGTCCCAGCATGCAATTATCCTACAGCTGGCCCTTCAAAGGTTTCTCCCTATCTGAAATCTCCCTTACCATGCCTTTCAACATCATCAACCGGCACATGAACTACCAACGGGCCGGACTGGACACCGTGTTCAGCCGCCGCGCAACGTTCTTTGAACCCACCCTTTCAGTCCGCCTTGACCAAAAGAGCGGTTTCCGTAGTTATCAATTCACATACAACCAGGCATCCTCGATGCCCGGCCTGAACAACCTGATTACCTTTCCCAACAACGAGAATCCATTGCATATAACCTTGGGAAACGCCCAGCTGAAAAACGAGCACACGCATAAGCTGAAACTCAGCTTCCGCGACTATTACCAAAAGACCCAATGCAGCATCACCGCCGACATCAACTATTCGACCACCCAAAACGCCGTTGCCTGGGGCTATGTGTACGACAAGACCACCGGTGTGAAAACCACCAAACCGCAAAACGTCAACGGAAACTACAGCCTGTGGGGAGGACTATACTATGGCCGCCCGCTGGACAAAGCCAGACGGTTGGATATAAACACATGGACCACAGGCCAATTCTACAACTCCGTAGACCTGGCGGCCATTGAGGGGACAACAACCAGCATACGCAGTAAGGTACGTACCCTGTACCTGAACGAGACGGTACACATGAACTACCGCATCAACAAACTGAACCTGGGGGCCAAACTGGGCGTAAATTGGATGCACTCGACCAGCCCGAGAGAGGATTTCCGCACCATCGATGCCGTTGACATGAACTATGGCCTTTCCGCACAACTGGAGCTGCCCTGGGCCATGCAATTCTATACGGACCTGTCCCTGTACAGCCGGCGCGGATACGAAGACAGCGGCATGAACACAGATGACCTGGTGTGGAACGCACGCCTCTCGAAACGCGTTATGAAAGGAAGGCTCACCTTCATGCTTGACGGATTCGACATCCTTCACAACCTCTCGAACGTAACACGGAGTTTCAATGCACAAGGGCGGGTAGAAACCTACCGGAACGTAATTCCGCGTTACTTCATGCTGCACGCCGTATACCGGCTGAACCTACAGCCCAAAAAGTTACCGGGAGCATAGAACCTGTCAACAGAAGGAGTACCTCATTGTATATACCGGCAAAAGCACTTTATTACCAGTTGCCTTTGCCGGTATATTTTTATTTTTTGTTACTCCAGAAACAGTTCTGTCATCTATCGTAGCCCTGAAAACTGACGTTTCTGGAGCAATTGTCGAATTTAATCACCGGATGTCAGGCCGACTATTTTTTATTTGACCAATGGTTTATAACCGATTTGGGATAATAGTTGTAATTCTTTGATTCTTAATTATAAGCTACCAATCTTTTTATGCTGAATAGACCTATGATTACAACCTATTTTGGTAACTTTACCGACCCTAGCACAAACGATATGAAAAATCAGACAAAGACAATCAGACTTATTTATCCACAATGGCAAGGCGCAGACATTGCCCAATGGATCACAGAGGTGAAAGACCCCGAACAGGCTTCAAGAGGATATTACCTGGGCGCACTATTATTGCACTTTCTTGCACCCGACAACGGACAGGAAACATTCACCGTACCTGTGGCCACCGGCATGGTGGAACGGAAAGTAACTGACGGGGTGATGGACAAAGACGTCATTCTGACGCAAACAAAAGCAGCTTTGGACATACTGAACACACAGGCTCCCGACAGCATTGTCACGTTGGGCGGAGAATGCGCTGCAAGCGTGGTGCCTTTCACGTATCTTTCGGCAAAATACAACGGCGATGTGGCCATGATCTGGATTGACGCACACCCGGACATCACCCTGCCCGGCGATGTGTATCCGGGTTATCATGCAATGGCTGTAGCCGCCTGCATGGGTTTGGGTGACAAACAGATAGTTTCGGAACTGCCGGCAAGGATAGCCCCCTCCAACATTCTTTTGGTGGGATTGCGCGACTGGGAACGTGACGAAATAAAAGCCAGACAAAAGCAATACGGCATAAAACACCTGACACCCGAAGCCGTCAGGGAAAACAGCGATGCCGTAAGGCAATGGCTGAAGTCGTGCGGCGCATCCAAAGTGGTTGTACACTTCGATCTGGACGTGTTGGATCCTGCCGAAATAATCGCCGCCGTCGGGGTTGTTCCTGACGGAATGAAGATGACAGAAGTGGTGCGTGTGATCAACGACATTGCGCAGGAAAAAGAAATAATAGGCCTGACAATAGCCGAACCCATGCCCCGCACCGCCATCCGCATCAAGGAAATGTTGAGCCAACTGCCCTTGCTGAAGTGAACTACCGCTTTGTGCACCTAATTTCATACCCTATCTGATATATTCCTTGATTTTAAAACGCATTATATCAGCCGGGGTATGCTGTTTTTTATTTCCTTACTTTTAAAAATACCAAGAAATAGGGATTGCACAATAACGAAGAAGGTCGTTACTTTGCAAACGAACCATGTTCATTTATCTGCATGAAGATACTGAAAGACCAGCTATATAGATCTATGCTTGAATCGGCTCGTAACGAGTTTGTGAAAAAAGGGTTTAAAGATGCCTCCATGCGCTCTATTGCCAAGGGTGCGAATTGCTGCTTGAGTAATATCTACAACTATTTCAAGAACAAAGACGAGATATTCTTGACCATCGTAAACCCTGCCAAAAACGATATCTTCAACTTCATTACACAAAAGCATAACGAAGAAAGTTTCCAATTTTACACGATGTCGCAATACGGGCATTCGGAAGAAGATATCGGACATTATATCAGCTTGATTGAAAAGTACAAAGAAGAGTATCGCTTACTGCTCTATCACTCACAAGGATCGTCTTTGTGCAATTTCAAGGACGAATTAACCGACCACATGACCCATGTGAGTTACAACTATATGGATTTAGAGATAAAATATAATCCGCAAGCCAGAAAGGTTTCGTCCTTTTTCATACATGTAATGGCTTCATGGATGGTAAGTATTTTGGGAGAAATAGTGACCCACGAATTAGACCGGCGAAAAATCAGGGAATTTTTCGATGAATATTTCCGGTTCGGATTTGCGGGATGGAGAGAACTGGTAGGAACTTAACGAGGGAGGCAGGAAAAGCCTCCCTTTTTTATTGAACAAAATCGAACAATGTTCGCTAATAAAAACCAATTAATTTTTCAAATATGGGTACATTAAAAAAACTTCAACAGTATGCGGGCAAACGGAAAATACTCTTTCTGTTGTCAATGATCTTGTCCGCAGTCAGTGCATTAGCGGGTATGCTGCCTTTCGTGTCAATATGGCTTATAGTCCGGGAATTGTTTGCTTCGTCAGGAGCAATTTCCCCTTCGGGCAATATCATTACCTATGCGTGGTGGGCTGCAGGCTCGGCCATTGCGAGTGTGGTTCTTTATTTCGGGGCATTGATGTTCTCGCACCTGGCAGCCTTCAAAGTAGAATCGAATATGCGGTATGAAGCCATGAAAAAAATGGTACAAATGCCGCTCGGTTTTTTCGATAAAAACACCAGTGGGAAGATTCGGAAAGTGATTGACGACAACGCAGGGATCACGCACAGTTTTCTGGCACACCAGCTGCCGGATCTGGCGGCCACCATCCTGATTCCTATCGTTGCTGCGGTATTGATTTTCGTATTCGACTGGCAATTAGGACTGGCTTGCATCATTCCCATTGCAGCAGCCATGACGCTGATGATGTTGATGATGGGCGGAAAATCACAGCAGTTCATGAAAAACTACATGACTTCGCTCGAAGAAATGAATACCGAAGCTGTAGAATATGTGCGGGGAATACCAGTGGTAAAGGTGTTTCAACAAACCATTTTTTCGTTCAAGAACTTCCACCAAAGTATCATGAACTACAACAAAATGGTTTTTGCCTATACGATGGGTTGGGAAAAACCCATGTCGGCTTATACCATTGCCATCAATAGCTTTGTTTTTGTGTTGGCTCCTGTATCCATTCTCCTGATTGGGAACACAGAAAATTTTGCGGGCGTATTGCTCAACTTCTTTTTGTTTATCCTGATCACACCTGTCTTTTCACAGAACATTATGAAAAGCATGTACCTGCAACAGGCGCTCGGACAAGCTGACGAAGCTATCGGGCGCTTGGATAAACTGACCGATTATGCGCAGATGTCTTCCATTGCCAATGCCAAGCCGGTTGAAAGGTTCGACATTTGCTTCGATCATGTGTTTTTCAGTTACCCCGACGCCTTGCAAAATGCGGTTGACGGTGTAAGTTTTACTATTCCACAGGGAAGCACGACAGCTTTGGTCGGCGCCTCGGGAAGCGGGAAAACCACCATTGCCCGATTAGTCCCACGCTTTTGGGAAGTCAGCCGGGGTCAGGTAAGAATAGGCAATACAGACATCCGGAATATAGACCCGAAAACGTTGATGAAACATGTTTCTTTTGTTTTCCAAAACACCAAGCTGTTCCATACCACTTTGTTGGAAAATATCAAGTATGGCAATCCTGCCGCCACAATGGAAGAAGTGAACAGGGTGGTGGATATGGCGCAATGCCGCGAAATTATCGACAAACAGCCACTCGGACTGAATACCAAAATAGGAACTGAAGGTACCTATCTTTCGGGGGGAGAACAGCAACGAATTGTACTGGCTCGCGCTATGCTGAAAAACGCACCGATCGTTGTTCTTGATGAAGCCACCGCCTTTGCCGACCCCGAAAACGAACATCTAATCCATAAAGCCTTACATGAACTGACCAGGGGCAAAACCGTACTGATGATTGCCCACCGCCTGACAAGTATCGTTGACGCCGACAATATTCTGGTCATCGATAAGGGAAAGATTGCCGAACAAGGCACACACAAGGAACTGATCAACAAACAGGGAATTTATAACCACATGTGGAACGAATACCAACAATCGGTTCGTTGGACAATAGGAAAGGAGGTTACACATGCTTAATACAATAAAAAAACGCCTTTTCCTTTCGACCAAAGGGGCTAAAAATTTCTGTAAAGGAGTATTTTTCACGACATTGCTCGATATTGCGCTGATGTTGCCCGCCGTTTTCGTATTCCTCTTTCTCGAAGACTACCTCCAACCGGTATTCCATCCTTCGGCTTCCATCGTTCACGGAATAACCTACTACCTTGTGCTTGCGTTTATTTTTATGTTCGTTATGTATGTGCTTGCTGTTTTCCA
Source organism: uncultured Prevotellaceae bacterium (assembly GCA_902477365.1). Taxonomy (GTDB): domain Bacteria; phylum Bacteroidota; class Bacteroidia; order Bacteroidales; family Bacteroidaceae; genus Alloprevotella. The sequence goes on along the minus strand of CABSGW010000030.1, from coordinate 9,048 downwards.
ATATCGCAGTACCTACATTTCGGTGTACGAAGAAAGCGCCAACCGCCGTGTTTCATTGGCTGAAAAACTGCGCAAACTGCCGTTGGCATTCTTCGGCGAGAAAAACCTGTCGGATTTGACTTCGACAATCATGGACGACTGTACCGATCTGGAACATACTTTTTCTCACGCTGTTCCTCAATTGTTCGCGTCCGCCATCAGCATCTTACTGATCGCAATCGGCATGTTTTTCTACAACTGGCAACTATCGTTGGCCTTGTTTTGGGTTGTTCCTGTGGCCATGGCGGTTATCTTATTATCTAAAAAGAAGATAACAAAAGACAATACAGATAATTACCTGAACAAACGTACCGTAAGCGAACAGATTCAAGAAGGACTGGATACCATTCAGGAAATAAAGTCCTACAATCAGGAAGACCATTATCTGAAGAATCTGGCTCAAAAGATAAGCCGTTATGAAAAAGCCATGACCAAAAGCGAACTGCTGACAGGCGTATTGGTAAACGGTTCGCAAAGCATTTTGAAACTCGGATTGGCAAGCGTTATCATTGTAGGAGCGAATATGCTGGCTTCAGGGACGGTCAATCTGTTTACCTATCTGATATTTTTGGTAGTAGCTTCCCGCATTTATGCTCCTGTCAGCGAAGTGATGAATAACCTGGCCGCTTTATTCTATCTTGATGTCCGTATCAACCGGATGAACGAAATGGAAGCATTGTCCATTCAACAAGGTACAACGGCGTTTAGTCCGAAGAATTATGATATTGAGTTCAAACAAGTACATTTCTCCTATGAATCGGGCAAACAGGTATTGACAAATGCTACTTTTACGGCCAGACAAGGCGAAATAACGGCTTTGGTAGGCTCTTCGGGAAGCGGAAAAAGCACCGCAGTCAAGTTAGCCGCCCGTTTTTGGGATATACAATCGGGCCAAATTATGCTTGGAGGAGAAGATATAAGTCGGATAGAACCGGAAACTTTACTCAAAAACTATTCGGTTGTATTTCAGGATGTAGTCTTATTCAACACTTCTGTCATGGATAACATAAGGATCGGAAAACGGGATGCGTCGGACGAGGAAGTGATGCGGGCAGCCCGCCTGGCCCAATGCGATGAGTTTGTAAGCAAAATGCCACAAGGCTATCAGACCATTATCGGCGAAAACGGCGAGACACTTTCCGGAGGCGAACGCCAGCGCATTTCCATAGCCCGTGCCCTACTGAAAGATGCACCAATCGTGTTATTGGACGAAGCCACCGCTTCGCTCGATGTAGAAAACGAAACCAAGATTCAGGCAGGGATTTCCGAGTTGGTACGCGATAAGACGGTCCTTATCATTGCCCACCGGATGCGAACGGTAGCCAATGCCGATAAAATTGTGGTATTGGATCATGGAAGTGTCGTAGAAAGCGGTTCGCCCGAAGCATTGAAAAAACAAAATGGAATATTTGCCCATATGGTTGAAAGACAGACTATAAGTGCGTAAACATTTTGCGGCCTATCATTTTCTCTGAAAGTGAACGAATAGACTTACTTACGTATTAGCATTTACGCTAACTAGGATAGCAACCAAAAATCCCCCTTTCGGCAAGACTGGCCTTGCCGAAAGGGGGTTGATGTCCTTTATAACCGCTATGGTTAAGCCTTAGAAATTCAAGGCTTGCTGCATTTCTCCCAGTAATTTGCAGGCCGCTTGCTTATCGTACACAAAATCTTGTCCGTCATTGTCGAATGTGTATATAGTACCTTTTTCCGTTTCAAAATAGAACTTTCCGACAAAGGAACTGGCCGATGTTTGTCCCATCACAATATTCGCTACACAAAACTTGAAATCCCAATAGCTGCTCACTCCATCCTCATGCTTGTCTTGTGCGCTTTGCTCAACATAAACCTGCTCTCCGGCAAAACGTACTGCCTTTACCGGACTGTCCATGCTGCCTTCGAGTGTACCTACTGTGATGTAAATATAATATTTATCACCTGAGAACTGATTATACGAGCCTGTCTTATACATTTCCGTACCACAGGCGGATTTTGTAATTTTAAATGGTACCATAATCTTGATTTTTTATTACTGGGTAAATGTATAAATTATTCCTGTGACTTCCTTACTCGTCAGGCAATTATTTTCCTAAAAAGTTCGTTTATTATTGAATATATGATATTTCACCTTCCGGATAACGGATACACCAACATGGTCCATTCTTCGATAGGAATTTCACATAATCCTTTTAAATCAGTCAGCATGTCAAGATAGTCTTCTTTGTTTGTTCCTTTACATAGCACATTGGCTAGCCAGTTATTGTTAAGAGTCATTGTATTATTCTTATTTATGTTCTCAATTATTTCCCGCAGTGTATGAATGATTTCCATTTTCTGTTCTTTACCTATACTGTCTTTAAACAATGCATAATAATTGACACATTTCACAATAAAATGATTATATGTTTCAGTAATGGGCGGAGAGGAATAGATTGCCTTTAACAATTCTCTATATTGAGTCATTTTATCAATATATTGATTGAAGTCATCCTTATATAAATTGGGAAGTCTTATCAGCTCACTATAGTCTACTATCGACAGGAAATAATCTGAGTTTTTTATTTGCTTGAAATATTCTTCTTGTTTTTTTATGTCTTTCTGGAAGATATTTAATTGGTAAATAAGAGTTGTAGTATCCTCAAAAATGAGATTATAATATAGAGTTTTGAGTCGAGTTATTTCTTGACATATTCCCTTTTTCTCATCATAATAGCGTATACGATATTTTATATTTTCTAAAACCGATTTCCAAAGACTGGATGTAATAGGCAGATCATATTTCAAGAAAATAAATTCCACCATTTTCAAAGCTAGATGAGAAGGAATGGTACATGTTTTAAAAAGCTTGTGCAATAACCCTATATTGGGATAACTATCAGAACAACTATCTTTTATTTGTTCTATTTTATGTATCTCTTCTTCTCCAAATTCAATGATAAACTTGCTATAATCTTTATTGTTTTTATATAGTGACCTTTTCTTATTAAATTGAGAGGAACGAGCATAATAGTCTGCTAGAAATTGCCATTCAGAGGCCTGTATATTTTTATAACGTTTTTTAATACTATTCTTTATTTCTTCTTTTGTCTCTATTCCATGATTATCCCCTGTATCATAATCCAACACAGGCACAGTGTCTATTTCTGTCTGTACGGTAAATTGTCGACCATACCATTTTAAGGCTTTACCATAGGCATAAGAATCCCACCGAAAATCAGTAATATTCTTTACAAACCATTGTTCGATATCTCTCAGAACTTTTTCATTCATCAATACGATAATACCTTGTAGAATATTTGAAAACAGTTTGGTGTTGATAAATGGTCGAGGAATTTTCATTACTTCTTCGTTCAGTATATAACATCCCGTTGTATCAAGTTGAACAGCTTTTTCAGGAAACAACCGATAATAAGTAAAGTAGAAAAATTCGTCTTTAATAAAGAAATCTATTCGCTTTCTGCACGTATTAGTTGCTACAGTCTGTACAGAAGATTGTTGTACAGACACCTTTTGTTCCAAATAATCAAATAATTTCTTGCGGTATCCTTCAAATTTTTCTTTACCTACTTTTTGATGTTCATATAAATAAAACAGTTTACTGAATGTGTTATTAAGTAAGCTGGGATCTATATCCGCGTTCGGCTTCAGTGCTCTATTTTGTTTCAGCAGATATTCTATTACACGGAAGGCATCGGTTTCTATTTCTTCAAAGTTTTGGTTATAACGGTTTTGAATACGTGAAGTGACAATTTTTTCATTGTATAGAAGAATATTATGCCAATCGTTCTCTACCTCTTGTTTAAGTTGGTTTTCGTTTTTAGTTTGTCCATATTTCTCTTTCAGATATCTATATCGATCGGGTTTTATAAAATGTTCCACTATGTAGTCCTCTTGAGTTTTTCCACTACAATATTGCAACATCATGCAAATAACCGATTCGTTATAATGAATACCTTGAAGTAGAGGGTGCTTAAGTATCTGCAACAAACTTTGATAGGCATACTCACTAGACTTCAAGTCTGTAAGCAATGAAATAATTGTATTTACATCGGGAGTACTGTCTACATTTTTCTGGTTGAATAATAGTTCCAACAATGCGATACCATCACTAACATTCATCCGTTTGAGTAACAGATTACGAGATATTTGTGGAAGATCTTTTTTCAGCTTACCATTTTTAAAAAAATAACGGTATATTAAACTGAATTCGTCAGGGCGCGACCGCCTCAAAATGGAACTGATAGTACGTTTTTTCAATGTAGGAATTTGTTCAAGCAGACTTTCACCTTTCTGATACCAGATAAGCGCATTTTGGAAACAACATGCCATGTCAGTCATGTAATAGCATAATAACTCTTGGCTAATATCTATTATCGGTATTTGATTAAAAAAGTGATTAAGCTCGTTAAGTACAATTGCATTTTCCTGTGGAAATTGCAATTGGGGTGCTTTCTTTACAACTTCGCACAAGTTATATATCATAGTACGATCTATCCTTACCTGCATTTGTTTGGTCCATTCCAATACGTAGATCAATTGATCTTTATCTTGACAAAAAGCCAGCAATGAACGTAATATAGATTGTTTGTTAACTTCTGTCAAGTCCGATTCTTCATATTGTTTTTCCAAAACGGTAGGAATCAGTACTTTTTCCTCCATATAGTTTTTTACTTCTTCAAACGATTGTAAGTACTGAATCATACGCGAATGATAATAGAAAGAAATACCATTATAAGCGTTGAAGTCCCATCCTTTAGAAGAAAGAAATTCTTTTACTTGTTTTTTTATAATAAAAGAACGTCGAAAACCAAATCCCATCAATTCGGCTACAACATTTTCAGTAAGTTGGAAACGATTCTTTGTCCATTCATCAAAATCTTTTTGGAATTCTTCCAGACTTTTGGAACGATTCAGCACATGGGCTATAAGTATACAAATTTCTTGAGAATGATTTTCCCATAATTGTTCATCTTTGCACACTTCTTTTAACCTCTCCATAACAAAACAGCGCACATTATCAGGATGAGCACCATAGACCACAGACAACATTACCGAGGGTGACCGCGCTATAATACGCCGTAAGGTAGACAGTGGTGCCTCCTTCAGAAATGCATCTGAATATACCGATATACACTGTTCCATGTCATCCGGCTTATTGACATCATAAGCATACTGTTCATAGAGTATATTCCAAATATAATCATTTTCTATTTGAATGAGATAATTAGCTGGATAACGCATTCTTAATTTTTCATTATCATATTCAAATAACTCACTACTAATGAGTGGTAACCTAAAAGCATACTTCGTAGAATATATGCTAAGTATGTTGTAGCGATTGAAAAATGCCAGTAAAGTGTTGATATATTCTGTATCAAACTCTTTGTTGCTAATCTTTTCAAATACCGCTACAACAAGTCCAAGCGGAACAATAGTACCCTTACGTAAAATACGGATAGTATGATAGGCCTTTACAAAGTTTTTTACAGCTTTGAAATCTGAATATTCACTTACAGCTTTCTTAATAGATTCGTTATAATCTACCAATCCTTTGATATAATCACCTATTACTTCCTTTTTTCTTAAGGTTGCCAAAGGAGAATCATGATCTGGCATCAATTCTTCAAGTTCGTGAACAAATTCGGCTGATTCTTCTTGTAATTTACGTATGACAACTTCTGTATATGGATTAGATTGAAATTCTTGTTTCCACTTGGAGTTTTCTATCATGAATTGGAAACTTTCGGTCAGTGCTGTACACAGTAAATGGGCATTAAATTGTTGTACTGCTATCTGGTACAACTGAGCAAATAATCCGATGTTTGTCTCAGTATAGAGCATGTCGTTCACCTGGTCACATACAAAATAATAATCCGATAGATCTTGTGTTTCCCCATCTATCAACGTGTGATGCCATTTCTGGTAATTTTTCAGGCATTTCACGACTTCTTCTAAATTTTGGTTGTCAACAAAAAGCATACGTGCTTTTGGTTTTTTCGCCTTTTTTCGTTTCAGATATTCGTATACAGCACGGGTTTTTCCTGATGCTGGAGCTCCAATCACAATCACAAAATTATTGTTTTGGTCTAATTCATCATCAATACCACTACGATGTAAATATACATTTTCAATAAAACCATTACTTTCTTCTGTACGATACGGATTTTTTATAAACACATCTTTGGCTGTTATATTATCCAAAGGAGTTGAATATTTACGCAAAACCAAATTTTTATTGAGTACTATTGTCAATTCGTTCGTAATAGCCTCTTCCAGCGACCGAAAGTCTTTGTCATATGTGTAGGTCACGTAGAAGTTATTTTCGGAAAATCCTAGATCAGATAATCTTTTTCTAAAATCAGTGAAAGAATATTCCCCTTTTTCTTCAACATTCTGTTTCTTTACCGATTCAGACACGTTGGAACACCTTATTATTGTCACCACTTGTTCACGCGATTTTTTCTTCATACACTCCGTTATGGTTTCCCATTCTTCAAAAGTGTATCGACCATAAGTATCAGTACTTGCTACCAAAATATACCAATCACAATGTCGGATGAAATTATTAATTTCATTCTGCTTACTTTCGCGAATAATATCTGTAGCATACTCGTTACAATCATATACATTGGCTTGTGTATATTGTCGAAGTTTTTCGATAATAATTTTTCGTTCCTTGCCGAATCGTGAGCCTGAAATAATGATGTCTAAATTCATATTATTATAGGTATTAGCATAACTAAAATTCTGAAAAACAAAAAGTATATAGTTTCCATTCATATAAATCTGTCACCATATACCTATTTAATTGGTCACCAACTATACTTTTTCTATCCTGAACCCAAGTTTAGTAATCAGTTTTAGTGTTTCCATAGCTGTGTTACGATCATAAGTTTTCTCCTCTTCCGAGAGTTGTTCGTAGGGAATAAGGCATGGATGTTTTTTCTCAATATCATTCCGTTCTGTACCATAGCTCCACCCTTGACTTAAACGGGTGACAGACCATACTTCATGCACATTCTTTGCTATATGTTCGGCAAGAGAAAGTAATTCAGCTGGTAATATCACTTCTGATGTATCAATAGGCTGTGGGATGTATGAATTCATGTTGTTCATCATTTCTTTATTTTGAGGGTTTATATTTTTGCATGATTTGTTTCCATTCTTTTATATCCTGTTGCAGGATACTTGTTTCTACCACACAACAGTCGTAACCTTGGGTAACAAGATGATCTTTTTCATCCCATAAACGAACGTTATCCCAAGATACAAGATCGGTATGGTATTTGCGTACCTTATCTTTGCCAAAAGAAGGATCAGGTGGTAGTTGTTCTCCTTGCAAGACAGATGCAGCAACCCAGCGTTCGTGTTCAAGACGCGCCACATTGTGCAGAATAGTTCGGATACGCTGGTCCGTGATATAAATATATTCAGGGCTTTTCTCCCACGATTCACCCACCTGTTTGCGTGTAAAGTTATATGTTTTCCACTTTTCAAGCTTTATCCCCGTTGACTCCAACATCTGAATTTTAGTTGCAGCATGCAGTGAATTACTTATATTCTGGTCGCGTTTACGTATTACTTCTTCTATTTCACTAAGGGTAGAATCATCTTGTATCTTTATATATTCTTTTCCATCCTTTATACTTATCAGGCCGATACCCTTTTTCCACCACTTCATCCTTTCCTTATACTTTTCATCCGTTATTCCTTTTTTATTGATTTCATCCAACTTACCTTCATAGGCAATGTGATAGTTAATGGCCAGCTCCGTATAAATTTCGTTGATGATAATATCATAACTGAAGATTTGTTTAGAACTGCCGAAAATAATAATTTCCTTATTTCTTAACCGTTTGTTGAAATCATCGGCAACCGTTTTCATGCGAACGAAATTTGCCTGTAAGTAACTGCGCACATATACCTTAAGAATTGGAGTATCTTCATCACACAGACGGGTAGCTATCGTACAAAGATTGACTGCTGCATCCAAGGCTGTATCATCATTTCCGGTTGCAATGACCACATATCTCAACCCTTGTTTCAAAGCCCGCTTCACGGTATCCCAATACGCACTACTATCTATAACACAATCTTTATATTCCATTTTCAATAAAGGAGCATAAGCTTCCAGTAAACCACATTTTTCACTTGCCCCTTGGTCGATGACTGTACAATTGAACGGTATTCTTTTTCCATCTATACCCACAAAAGCACCAAATTCATAAAGATAGCGGAAAGCCTCGTTCCCTGTCTCGCCAAAACCGATGACCATCGAACGGAATTCTCCTTTCACCGTAGCCGTCTGTTCGTCTTTATCAACCACTACAATCGGATGGTAAAGTGGATTCCGCTTTAGCTCATAAATAGATAAACGGGATGAATCTATTACATGAAAGTGAAAATTACTATTTTGATGTATAAACTCATAATTCTCCATCCAATGTGTCTTGGCTGAAGAATGTGCATGACAATATATATGCAACGGTTTAGTAGTATCATCGTATTGTTTAATTAGTTCTTCAGTAGCAGCTATATTGTCATCCTCATTGTCAGAAAAGAAAAAAAATCTTGCTATGGAGGATTTTCTTATCAATTTACCAAGCATAGTCAAATGCAATTGTTCACCAAGTAGACCATGATAATGAGTAATCAATGCATTTGTTTTTTTCAAACAAGCATGATTTTCCTCTGTCAAATGAATAATATCGAAAAATCTGTTTATGTTAAACTCCATATCACTCATGTCATTATAGGTATCGGTATGCACAAACACTATACGTAAAGAATCCTGTTTTCCATTTCTCTTAAAATATTCATAACTGCTGGAAGCCAAGGCTACGCTACGTTCATTGATACCCCACAACACATAAAGTTCTTCTATATGTCCGACCCAATGCGATATGTAATACATACGACATAGATAAATTATTCTACGTCCTATCAATTTAATAAATAAAGTTTCCCACCCAAATAAATAGATAGAAAAATAACAGTTTGTCGAAT